>DUQX01000104.1 GCA_012837615.1 Bacillota bacterium
ATAACCCTGACTGGCCAAACAATAGGTAATCGCTGAAGTTAATGTCGTCTTGCCATGGTCTACGTGCCCTATCGTCCCTACATTAACATGAGGCTTGGTCCTCTCAAATTTCTTCTTGGCCATCTTTATTACCCCCTAATTTCAGATAATTGATTTTTACTGTTATCCATACATCCTGTTTACAATTTTCTCAGCAATATTTGATGGAAGTTCATTATAATAAGAGAACTCCATAGAAAAAGTACCGCGTCCCTGAGTATGCGAGCGCAAGTCAGTGGCATATCCGAACAGCTCAGAGAGAGGAATAAAACCCCTTATAACCTGACTTCCACCCTTAGGCTCAATTCCCTCGATCCTTCCACGACGGGAATTAACATCCCCGATTACTTCTCCAATATATTCTTCAGGAACCATAATATCCACTTTCATAATCGGCTCCAACAGTACCGGCTTGGCCTGTGACATACATTTTTTAAAGCCCAAAGAAGCGGCAATTTTAAAGGCCAGCTCTGAGGAATCAACCTGATGGAAAGATCCGTCAACTAAAGTCACTTTAAGATCAATTACAGGATAGCCGCCCAAAACACCGCTATTGGCTGCTTCCTTCAGGCCGGCTTCAATTGCCGGTATAAACTCCTTAGGAATAGCTCCACCGACGATTTTATTTTCAAAGACAAAACCGCTTCCTCTTTCCAGAGGGGCAATCTCCAAGACAACGTGACCGTATTGTCCCCGCCCCCCCGTCTGGCGGATAAATTTTCCTTCAGAGCGGGTGCTTTCCAGAACAGTTTCTTTATAAGCGACCTGTGGCCGGCCAACATTGGCCCCAACCTTGAATTCCCGCAAAAGCCGGTCCACGATAACCTCAAGGTGCAGTTCACCCATACCTGAAATAATAGTCTGACCGGTTTCTTCATCTGTATATGCCTGAAAAGTGGGATCTTCTTCGGAAAGTTTCTGCAAGGAAAGCGACATCTTTTCCTGATCCGCCTTTGTTTTGGGTTCTATGGCTACAGAAATAACCGGTTCGGGAAATTTAATATTTTCAAGGATAACGGGATCTGATTCGCTGCAAAGGGTATCTCCCGTAGCAGTTTTTTTTAATCCAACAGCAGCCACAATATCGCCGGCAGAAGCGCCGTTCAGCTCTTCCCTGTGGTTGGCGTGCATTCTTAGAATACGCCCCACACGTTCTTTGATACCCTTGCTGGAATTATATAAATAAGAACCACTTTCAACCTCCCCCGAATAAATGCGGAAGAAAGTCAGCTTACCCACAAAAGGATCACTCATAATTTTAAAAGCCAGCGCTGCAAAGGGACCATCTGTGGCAGCTGTTCGCTGAAGCTGCTCCTCTTCGTTCCCCGGCCTGAAACCTTTTACCGGTGGGACTTCCAGCGGAGAAGGAAGGTAGTTTACCACAGCATCCAGCAGCGGCTGTACCCCTTTATTACGGTAAGAAGAGCCACAGAGTACGGGAACATAACCCTCTTTGATTGTAGCATTACGCAGAGCCCGATGGATCTCGTCCTCGCTGATCTCCTGCCCTTCAAGATATTTCTTCATAATATTTTCATCTATCTCCGCCAGCGTTTCCAGCATTCTGTCTCTGTAGTGCTCTGCCAGCTCAAGCAGATCTTGGGGTATTTCCGTTTCATCGCTTCGAGTCCCAAGGTCGTCCAGATAGGTGATCGATTTCATCCTAATTAGGTCTATTACTCCCCTGAAATCTTCTTCAGCCCCTATGGGCAGCTGGATAGGTATAACGGCTGCTTTTAGCTTGGCGCGCAACATACGCAATGAATTGAAAAAATCAGCTCCTAAAATATCCATTTTGTTAATATATGCCAGACGAGGGACACTGTACTTATCGGCCTGCCGCCATACGGTTTCGGACTGCGGTTCAACTCCCTCCTTGGCACAAAAAATGCCAATTGCGCCATCCAGCACCCTGAGTGAACGTTCGACCTCCACAGTAAAGTCCACGTGTCCTGGTGTGTCTATAATATTAATCCTTGCCCCTTTCCAAAAACAGGTGGTAGCAGCAGAGGTGATGGTAATGCCCCTTTCCTGCTCCTGTACCATCCAGTCCATAGTAGCTGCGCCTTCATGCACTTCGCCAAGCTTATGAACCTTACCCGTATAAAAAAGTATACGCTCGGTAGTAGTGGTTTTCCCACCGTCTATATGGGCAATAATGCCGATATTCCTTATCTGAGCCAAATCCATAACTACCCACCTCCTTTCAGGGGTGAAATAAAGTAAATCAACTTACCAGCGATAATGCGCAAACGCCTTGTTGCTCTCCGCCATTTTATGGGTCTCTTCTTTTTTCTTGATCGTGTTACCTGTATTGTTCGCAGCATCCATTAACTCGCCCGCCAGCCTTTGAGCCATGGTTTTCTCTCCCCGTGCCCTGCTGCTGTTCACCAGCCATCTGATGGCCAGAATAAGTTTGCGGTGTGCATTGACTTCCACCGGCACCTGGTAAGTAGCTCCGCCTACCCGACGGGGTTTGACCTCCAAGACCGGTGACGCGTTGCGTATAGCAACTTCAAAGACTTCTAGGGGATCTTTCCCCGTTTTTTCCCTAATGATTTCCATAGCATCGTAGAAAATGGCCCGGGCAGTACCTTTTTTGCCGTTGTACATAAGCTTATTAATAAATTTGCTGATAACCACATTATTATACTTGGGATCCGGGGATATTTCTCTCTTGGAAACGGGACCTTTTCTCGGCAAGCTTACCCCTCCTCTCATGATTTCTTATAAAATAACGACAATTATGCCATATAATCAATTATGCCATATAATAGTTTAAAGCATATGCCCTTTACATCTGCCGGTTGCCTTTATGCTTTCGGCCTTTTTGAACCGTACTTGGAACGTCCACGCTTTCTATTATCAACACCGGCAGCATCAAGCGCTCCCCTGATAAGGTGATACCTTACCCCGGGAAGATCCTTCACACGGCCGCCCCTAACCAAAACTACGGAGTGTTCCTGCAAATTATGTCCAATACTGGGAATATATGCTGTAACCTCAATACCGTTGGTTAGCCTTACACGGGCAATTTTGCGTAAAGCAGAGTTAGGTTTCTTGGGTGTTGTGGTTGAAACTCGGGTACAAACCCCCCTCTTTTGCGGGGAACCTTCCAGCGCCGGTGAATTAGATTTTCTCGTAACCTTTTTTCTGTTTTTGCGTACCAGCTGGTTTAAGGTGGGCACCAGAACACCTCCTTTCTTTGTTAGAACATCACTTTTCGATAATAGCCGCTACAGCCGCGCCGACTTTTATGTTGCACGCTTTGCCAATTTCTGCCATGGTGTCAACATAACAAACCCGGACACCTTTTTCCCTGCACAATTGCACAACCGGAGCAGTAATTTTCTCATCAGCATCTTCGGCAACATATACAGTCAGCGCTAAACCGTTTTCCAACGCTTTTTTTGTTTGACGTGTGCCAGCAACAACAACCTTTGCTTTCTTAATCTCTTCCAGTGACATAATTAAGAGATCTCCCCCTCCTTGCTACATTCATCGAAGGCTTTCACTTGAAGAAACACACTTAGCTATTTTAGCACCGCAAAGAATAATTGTCAATAAAATATTAGCCCGATTCCGCTACATCTTTCAAGCTCATGGATTTTTTATCGGAATCGAAAGTTACACCATCTTTTACGATATTTCCTGTTTCACTCACGCTTCCCACATGAGTAGAGCAAACATCAACATCTTCGAGTATTGTATCCGCCGGCAGATCTTCCCCCAGGTGTGCGCTTTTTTCCCTATCCTGTTCCTGTTCCGGTTCTACGACTTCGCTTTCCGTGTCTTCCCCTAATTCCTTTACTTTAATATTGCGGTAACGCGACATACCCGTTCCGGCGGGAATTAATTTCCCTATGATAACGTTTTCTTTCAAGCCCAAAAGCGGATCTATTTTCCCCTTGATGGAAGCATCCGTTAAAACCCTGGTAGTTTCCTGGAAAGAAGCCGCAGAAAGGAAGGAATCGGTAGCCAAAGAGGCCTTCGTTATACCGAGAAGCACAGGGCGTGCTACAGCCGGCTTGCCCCCTTCTTCCATGATTTTACGATTAACTTCCTCCACAACAAAACTATCCTCCAGGCTGCCGGGAAGCAGTTCTGAGTCTCCGGGATCCTCGATTTTGACCTTTTTTAGCATCTGCCTGATGATAACCTCAATATGCTTATCGTTTATATCCACACCCTGCAGGCGATATACCCTCTGCACCTCCTGGATAAGGTAAAGCTGTACTCCCCGAATACCCTTAACTTTCAGGTAATCATGAGGGTTAATGGAGCCCTCCGTCAACTCCTCACCGGCTTCAATCACCTCGTCCTCTTTTACCTTCAAACGGGCACCGTAAGGTACCTGATAAGTTTTTACCTCACCATGAGGCGAATAAATCTTTATCTCACGCTTATTACGGGCCTCTCTCAGCACCACTCTACCGGAGATTTCGCTGATAAGCGACTGGCCTTTTGGCTTGCGCGCCTCAAAAAGCTCCTCTACCCTGGGCAAACCCTGAGTGATGTCGTCACCGGCCACGCCTCCGGTATGGAAAGTGCGCATCGTAAGCTGGGTACCGGGCTCCCCAATAGATTGAGCGGCGATAATACCCACCGCTTCACCCACATCCACCAGCTGGCCCGTTGCCAGATTGCGACCATAACATTTAATACATACTCCGTGGCGCGATTTACATGTAATTACGGAACGAATGCCTACCTCTTCGATACCGGCGTTCAAGATTTCAGCCGCGGCATTCTCATCGATAAGCTCGTCAGCCCTAACCAGTACTTCCCCGGTTTCGGGATGCAAGACATCCTCCAGAGCAAAGCGTCCGGTAATACGCTCAGCGAGATCCTCAATAACATCATCGCCGTCCTTTAGTTCTTTCACTTTAATACCCTGCATTGTCCCACAGTCCTGATCCCTGACAATAACGTCCTGAACTACATCAACCAGCCGGCGCGTCAGGTAACCTGAATCCGCAGTTTTTAAAGCCGTATCTGCCAGACCTTTTCGAGCACCGTGAGTAGAGATAAAATACTCCAGCACGGTCAACCCTTCACGGAAATTGGCTTTAATCGGCACGTCAATAATCCTTCCGGTCGGATCTGCCATCAGGCCGCGAAGACCTGCCAGCTGTGTTATCTGCGATTCGTTACCGCGGGCTCCCGATTGGGACATCATATAAATGGGATTAAAAGAATCAAATCCTTCCATCAGGGCTTTGGAGATTATATCCTTGGCCTTATGCCAGATTTCAATGACCCTGTCATAACGCTCGTCATCGGTAATAAAACCACGGCGGTACTGCTTTTCAATTTCTTCAACTTGCTGTTCCGCTTTTAACAGAGTATCGTTCTTAATTTCGGGGATTACGATATCGTCCATGCCGATGGTAATTCCGGCCTTGGTCGCATAGGAAAAGCCCAGCTTCTTAATATCGTCCAATATCTCTGTAGTTTTTGTGCTCCCGTACTTACGGTAACAAAGGGAAATCAGATGTACCATAAAATCTTTCTTAATCGGTTTATTGGGCGGCAACTGACGTAAAATGTCCGGAAGGCTGCCGAGTTTACCTTTTTGCGGTGTAAAAAGGTATTCCTCACGAATGGGCATTTTTAAATCGGCATTGTTGATATAAGGAAAATCCTCGGGAAAAATATCGTTAAAAATGAGCTTGCCGGGAGTAGTAATTAAAAATTTCTTTTTCGGCCCGTCCTCTTTTTGTGCGAAAATTGACTTCTCGTAGTTTGTAATATTAACCAAAATACGTGCTTGTAAATCAATAAACCCTTGCTGATAGGCCATAATCACCTCAAAAGGATCTTTAAAGAACTTGCCTTCCCCTTTTGCTCCTTCTTTTTCCAGAGTCAGGTAGTAAATACCCAGGACCATATCCTGCGTGGGGATTGCTACGGGTTTTCCATCTTTCGGATTTAAAAGATTTCTTGCAGAAAGCATCAGGATCCGCGCTTCGGCCTGCGCCTCAGCGGAAAGAGGTACGTGTACGGCCATCTGATCGCCGTCAAAATCGGCATTATAGGCGCTGCATACCAGGGGGTGTATCTGAATCGCCCTGCCCTCTACCAGAACCGGTTCAAACGCCTGAATACCCAGGCGGTGCAGTGTCGGGGCCCTGTTTAAAAGAACCGGGTGGTCTTTAATTACTTCTTCTAGTACATCCCAGACTTCAGGGCGCACTTTTTCCGCCATCCTCTTGGCACTTTTAATATTGTGAGCAAAACCGTCTTGAACCAGTTTGCGCATAACAAAAGGTTTAAAAAGCTCCAGAGCCATCTCCTTGGGAAGACCGCACTGATAAAGTTTTAACTCCGGGCCAACTACGATCACAGATCGGCCCGAATAGTCTACCCTTTTACCTAAAAGGTTCTGGCGAAAACGGCCCTGTTTACCTTTCAGCATATCACTTAAAGATTTAAGGGGCCTGTTTCCGGGGCCGGTCACAGGGCGGCCTCTCCTGCCATTATCGATCAGGGCATCCACCGCTTCTTGCAGCATACGTTTTTCATTGCGGACAATGATGTCGGGGGCCCCCAGATCCAGCAGCCTTTTCAAGCGGTTATTACGATTAATAACCCTGCGATAAAGATCGTTCAAGTCGGAGGTGGCAAAGCGCCCTCCGTCAAGCTGAACCATGGGACGTAAATCCGGCGGAATAACGGGGATAACCTCCATAATCATCCATGAAGGCGAGTTCCCTGATTTACGAAATGCCTCCACAACATCCAGGCGCCTTGTAGCACGAATCTTTTTCTGCCCACTGCTCGTTTTAACTTCTGCACGGAGCTCCTGGGCCATTTGATCCAGGTCAATTTCTTCCAACAGTTTTCTAATAGCCTCAGCACCCATTTCTGCCTTAAAACCTTTACCAGCATTAAAGAGAGCCTCGTATTTCTCGCGGTACTCCCTGTACTCGGCTTCGGATAGGAGCTGTTTTTTGCTCAAATAAGTCTCACCAGGATCAATTACTACATAAGCGGCAAAGTAGAGAATTTTTTCCAGTGAGCGGGGCGACATATCTAATAGCAGCCCCATGCGGCTGGGAATTCCCTTAAAATACCAGATATGTGAAACAGGAGCAGCCAGCTCGATGTGGCCAATTCTCTCACGCCTGACTTTGGCCCTGGTTACCTCAACTCCACAGCGATCGCAAACAATTCCTTTGTAGCGAACACGTTTGTATTTCCCACAGTGACATTCCCAATCCTTTTGAGGACCAAAAATTTTTTCGCAAAAAAGCCCTTCCCTTTCGGGTTTAAGGGTGCGATAGTTAATGGTCTCCGGCTTTTTTACCTCTCCACGGGACCAGGCTCTGATTTGTTCAGGTGATGCAAGGCTGATTTGTAAAGCGTCAAAATTGTTGACATCCAACAAGGACTATTTCCCCCTTTTCGAAAATAATTGTTGGTGTCTAAAACAAGTCTTCCTTTTATTCCTCTTCTTCCTCAAGGCCTAAAAAGCTACGGGCTTTTGATGACTTTTTAAAATAACTTTTACCTGTGCCCTCTAGCAACTCTTCTTCATCTGCCACTTCTTCAAAATCGGCATCGATATTATCTGCAGCTTGATCGCTATCTAAGTCAAAGTCATCTATTTCAATTTCATCATCTTCCGGTTCTTCATCATTTTGATATTCGGCCTCCTTATCCGGTACCCTACCTGCGATATCATCCCCATCCGTTTCCAGACCTTCAATATTTACATCAAGAAGATACTCCCCGTCCTCATCGTCTTCACGAATGTAGACTTCATCGGCTTCTTCACTCAATACTTTAACATTTAACCCTAGACTCTGCAGTTCTTTGACCAGTACTTTAAAAGATTCAGGAACACCGGGTTCAGGAATATTGTCTCCTTTAACAATCGCTTCGTATGTTTTTACACGTCCTACCACATCATCGGATTTTACGGTGAGCATCTCCTGTAAAGTATAAGAAGCCCCGTAAGCCTCCAGTGCCCAGACCTCCATTTCGCCGAACCGCTGGCCGCCGAATTGAGCTTTTCCACCCAGCGGTTGTTGAGTAACCAGAGAATAAGGGCCTGTTGAGCGGGCATGTATTTTATCGTCTACCAGGTGGGCCAGTTTCAGCATATAAATATAACCGACAGAGATAACATTATCAAAAGGTTCACCTGTTCGGCCATCCCTTAAAACGGTTTTTCCATTAGTCGGCAGGCCGGCTTCCACAAAGCCGTTAAAGATATCCTCTTCGTTTGCCCCGTCAAAAACTGGAGAAGCGATATGCAATCCGAGTACTTTTGCCGTCCAACCGAGGTGGTTTTCCAGTATCTGTCCGACATTCATCCGCGAAGGCACTCCCAGGGGATTAAGAACGATCTCTACCGGCGTGCCATCGGGCAAAAAAGGCATATCCTCTACGGGCAGAATACGGGCAACAACCCCCTTATTTCCGTGGCGGCCGGCCATCTTATCGCCCTCGGATATTTTTCTTTTTTGAGCAATATAAACCCTTACAAGCTGGTTTACACCTGGAGAAAGCTCGTCGCCGGCCTCCCGTGAAAAAACTTTTACATCCACGACTATACCGGATTCTCCGTGGGGTACCCTGAGGGATGTATCCCGTACCTCGCGGGCCTTTTCACCGAAAATAGCCCTGAGCAGCCTTTCCTCGGCTGTAAGTTCGGTTTCCCCTTTGGGGGTCACCTTTCCTACCAGGATATCACCTGAGCGAACTTCCGCACCAATTCGAATAATACCCCTTTCATCAAGATCCTTCAGGGCATCCTCGCCAACATTGGGTATATCCCGGGTTATCTCCTCCGGCCCCAATTTTGTATCCCTGGCCTCGGCTTCGTATTCTTCAATATGAATGGAAGTAAAGGTATCCTCTGTGACTAGTCTTTCACTGAGCAAAATAGCATCTTCGTAGTTGTAACCCTCCCACGGCATAAAAGCAACGAGAATGTTGCGTCCAAGGGCTAATTCACCCTGATCGGTACAAGGGCCGTCCGCAATTACCTCGCCTTTCACCACGGTCTGGCCTTTGCGCACTATCGGTTTTTGATTCATGCAGGTTCCTTGGTTTGAGCGCTTAAATTTCTGCAGCCTGTAAATATCACAGCCGCTGTACTTACTATATAGCGCTGCTTTTTCAGGAAAAACTTCCCTTGTCCGACCATCGATGATGCGATTCCCACTATCTGTATCTTCTGCGCGTTTAACGATAATCTCCGTGCTGGAGACGTAAATGACCTCCCCCGGGTTCTCGGCAATAACCATTACACCGGAATCAAGAGCTGTTTTATACTCCATTCCGGTACCGATCAGCGGGGCTTCGGTCCGGATCAGGGGTACAGCCTGCCGCTGCATGTTAGACCCCATCAAAGCCCTGTTGGCATCGTCATTTTCCAGAAAAGGAATTAGCGCCGTAGCCACACTGACAAGTTGTTTGGGCGAAACATCCATATAATCGACATCAGAGGGGGGTACTAAAAGCGTATCCTTCTGGTAACGGCAGGTCACCCGGTTGCTTAGAAAATGCCCCTCTTCATCGAGAGGCGCGTTAGCCTGGGCGATAATATATTCATCCTCGTCATCGGCGGTTAAATAAACCACCTCATCGGTAACAATTCCACGATCTTTATCTACCCTGCGGTATGGGGTTTCGATAAAACCAAACTCATTGATACGGGCATAGGTGCTTAGAGAACCGATCAAACCGATATTTGGACCCTCAGGGGTTTCGATCGGGCACATCCTACCGTAGTGAGAATGGTGAACATCGCGCACCTCAAAACCTGCCCGTTCACGGCTCAGCCCCCCCGGCCCCAGGGCACTGAGCCGGCGTTTGTGAGTCAGCTCGGCAAGCGGGTTTGTCTGGTCCATAAATTGTGAAAGCTGGCTGCTGCCGAAAAACTCCTTGATCGAGGCAATAACCGGCCGAATATTGATCAAGGCCTGTGGGGTTACCGCTTCTACATCCTGGATAGTCATCCTCTCGCGTACCACCCGCTCCATACGCGAAAGGCCGATGCGAAACTGGTTCTGGAGAAGCTCTCCAACACTGCGCAAACGCCTGTTTCCCAGGTGATCGATATCATCAATACTTCCTAGACCATCAGCGAGATTCAGAAGATACCCCACGGTAGCCACAATATCATCCCTGGTCAACTGCTTAATCTGCAGTGGGATATCGCCATTGCCTATTACTGTACAAATTTTACCCTCTTGATTATACACCCTTACCCTATTTATACGGCGTTCTTTGATCTGTTTAAATAGAGCTTCATCAACTTTATCTCCCGCCGAAGCTAGTTTTTCACCGCTATCGGGGTCAGTTAAATCTTCAGCTAAAACATTATGGATTAACCTTCCCCTTAAAGCAAGTTTTTTATTAATTTTATAACGCCCGACTTTGGCAAAATCATACCGCCTCGAATCAAAAAAAAGCGACTCAAAAAGATTACGAGCGTTTTCAACATTCAAAGGCTCGCCCGGCCTGAGACGTTTGTAAATCTCCAGCAAACCGTCCTCATGGGAATCAGTATGATCTTTTTCCAATGTATTTAAAATAAGTGCATTGCCATCGTAGAGCTCCATAATTTCATTAACCGTACCGTACCCCACAGCGCGCAACAGAACGGTAACCGGTATCTTGCGGGTACGATCGACTTTTACCCAGATAACGTCGTTGGCATCAGCTTCAAATTCCAGCCACGCTCCTCTGTTGGGGATAATAGTGCCGGAAAAAAGGTTTTTCCCGTTAAAAGGCTGGCTGCTGAAGTATACTCCCGGTGAACGCACCAGCTGGCTGACAACAACCCTCTCCGCACCATTGATAATAAAAGTACCGTTATTGGTCATCAGGGGGAAGTCACCCATGAAAACCTCCTGTTCCTTCACTTCACCGGTTTCACGGTTTACCAGCCTTATGCGTACCTTCAAAGGAACCGCATAATTTGCATCCCTTTCCTTACATTCCTCTACCGAATATTTCGGCTCCCCAAGGGAATAATCGATAAATTCCAGCACAAGATTTTGGGTGAAATCTTTGATTGGAGAAACATCCTGAAAAACTTCGCGCAATCCCTCTTCCAGGAACCACCGGAACGAACTTTTCTGTATCTCAATCAGATCAGGAAGGTCTAAAATTTCATTAATGCGGGTATAAGTTCTCCTTTTCCTTTTTCCCGCTACGACCTCCTTAAACATAAAGAAATCACTCCTCCGGATTTTTTTTAATTAAATAACAGGAACACAATAAAAAAAACAATATTATCGGTAATATGTAGTATAATATAAGCAGGCTAGTATAACGCTCCAGGAAATGAAAAAAATGAATGCCGCATTTACCTAGTTTTGACTTAAAAACAAGGAATTATTCATATACAACTGCGGCATCACTACATTTCCTTTAATAAAGTGTACCTGGATAGTATTAAAATCGGTTATGTTTACGCATTTTCTAATAGTATCATATCGTGGTCTTGTAGTCAAGGATTGTTTAAAAAAAATTATTTCCCCGCCCCAAAAAAGGAGAGGAAATAATTTTTTTCCAATTATATTATTGTAAGCTATAAATATAAACTATAAACGAAACTTATGATGAGCCTATTTCAGCTCAACACTTGCACCAGCTTCCTCGAGTTTGCTTTTAACCGCTTCGGCCTCTTCTTTACTTACTTTTTCCTTGACAGCATTCGGTGCCCCGTCAACCAACGCTTTCGCCTCTTTTAATCCAAGGCCGGTAAGCTCTCGTACAACTTTGATTACCTGAATTTTCTTTTCTCCGGCTGCAGTTAAAATTACATCAAACTCTGTCTGCTCCTCCTCGGCAGCTTCATCGGCAGCCGGGGCGCCGGGAGCCGCCACCGCGACAGGAGCCGCCGCGCTAACCCCAAACTCCTCTTCAAAAACCTTAATCAGCTCAGCAAGCTCTAAAACAGTCATCCCTTTTACTATTTCCAGTACTTCTTGTACTTTGGACATTATTTTTCCTCCTTTAGAAAAGTATAATCTTAAACATTTGCCTTCTGTTCCTTAACAGCGTTGAGTACATAAACCAGATTGAGTATATTCCCCTGCAGAACACTCAGGAAACCCCTAAGCGGCGCCTGGAAACAACCGAGCGTCTTGCCCAGGAGCACTTCTTTGGTAGGAAGCTCTGATATGCGCCGCAGATCACTTTCCTCGAGGATATTCCCTTCGAGAGCACCCGCTTTTATGGAGAGGTTGTCATTTCCTTTAGCAAATTTAACAAGCACTTTGATGGGCACGACAGGTTCATCGTAACCATAGGCAATAGCGGTCGGGCCTTCCAGGTAAGGTTCGAGTTTTTCCAGGCCTGTCTCCTTCACAGCAAGCCGCATAAGGGTATTTTTAACTACTTTATACTGAGCACCTTCCTCTTTCAAAATGCGGCGCAGGCTATTTATTTGTGCCACCGTCAGGCCCCTGTAGTCAGTTAAAACTACAACTTTTGCCTTGCTTAAGTCTTCCCTGAGCGCCTCGACCATCTTTTCTTTCTCCTTGCGGTTAGCCAAGCAGTTCACCTCCTTGCAGGCTTAAATTACCAAGACAAAATAAACAAACCTTCCCGCAGATTACAGGAAGGCTTAGTCTCATTAAACGTAATACAAAAAGCCCCGTACTTACCTCGGCAGGCGGCCCCGGCCTTTAAGCAAAAGCACCTGCTTTCTGCGGTAATTAAACAAATATAATTTTTTTTCTCTGCCGCCCACGAAAATAACCTCCGTGGCAGCACCCGTACGATGTAAAGACAAGCAATAAGAATTAAGCTGTTTTACCCATGGCAGCAGCCTTTTGAGAATTAATTTTAATACCCGGGCTCATGGTTGCGCTAATGGAAATGCTTCTAAAATACTGACCCTTTGCTGCCGCCGGCCTTGCTTTCAATAACGCTTCTATAACGGTATAAAAGTTTTGAAGCAATTTCTCCGCCGAAAAAGATATTTTCCCCAGCGGAACGTGAATATTTCCGGCTTTATCTGTACGGTACTCCACTTTTCCAGCTTTAATTTCAGAAATAGCACGGCTAACGTCAAACGTAACGGTACCTGTTTTCGGGTTAGGCATTAAGCCACGCGGACCTAATATACGGCCTAACTTGCCAACCACGCTCATAATGTCGGGCGTTGCCACCGCTACATCAAAGTCCAGCCAGCCACCCTGAATTTTCTCCGCAAGCTCTTCACCGCCGACAATATCCGCTCCGGCTTCCTCGGCTTCTTTTATTTTCTCCCCTTTGGCAAAAACGACTACTTTGAGCTCTTTTCCAGTGCCGTGGGGCAAAACTACCGCACCCCTTACCTGCTGGTCGGCATGCTTTGGGTTAACCCCCAGCTTTACGGAAAGCTCCACGGTTTCATCAAATGAAGCCCCGGCAATTTCCTTAAGCAGTTGAAAAGCCTCCAGCGGCTCATAGTAATGTTCGCGGTCGATTTTCTTTTTTGCTTCAAGATACTTCTTCCCATGCTTAGGCATGTTTTAACCTCCCGTGTGGTCCAAACGAAATGCAAATTTCTCCCACTTAAATCTTTTCCTATACTTAACTTTTATATTACTTAACTTTTGTTTCGTTAACCTTCTACAACGATGCCCATGCTACGGGCAGTTCCTTCAATAATTTTTACTGCGGCATCCAGATCAAGAGCGTTGAGGTCCTCTAATTTTTGCTGTGCTATTTCCTTAACTTTTTCCCTGGAAATAGTCGCTACCTTTAACTTGTTTGGCTCACCCGACCCCTTCTCGATATTCAATGCTTTTTTTAGAAGCACAGCGGCAGGAGGGGTTTTTGTAACAAAAGTAAATGAGCGATCCTCAAAAACGGTGATCTCTACCGGAATAATAAGCCCTGCATTACCCGCCGTTTTATCATTAAACTCCTTACAAAAAGCCATGATGTTAACGCCGTGCTGCCCCAGTGCAGGCCCAACAGGTGGGGCCGGATTAGCTTTCCCGGCGGGAATTTGTAATTTAATCATACCAATGACTTTTTTTCCCTTAGCCATTTCGCACCTCCCCTCTCAAGCAAGCTCACAATTTTTCAACCTGATCAAAGTTAAGTTCTACAGGTGTATCCCTGCCGAACATGGATACAGTCAGCTTTAGTTTTCCCCTTTCAGGATGAATTTCTTCGATAGATCCGATAAAATTATTAAAGGGACCGCTGATAACACGCACCTGCTCTTTTATTGTAAAAGAGTGCTTGGGCTTTGCTTCATCCATACCCATTTGTTTTAATATGCTGTTTACCTCGTTTTCACTGAGCGGAATAGGTTTTGAACCGGGCCCTACAAAACCGGTAACCCCGGGCGTATTGCGTACCACGAACCAGGAATCATCTTCCATGATCATTTCAACTAAAACGTAACCCGGGAAAACCTTGCGCAGGATGGTTTTTTTCTGGCCATTTTTAATTTCCATTTGTTTTTCCATAGGCACTAAAACCCTAAATATTTTATCCTGCATCTCCATGGATTCCACACGCTTATCGAGATTTGTTTTTACTTTATTTTCATAGCCTGCGTAGGTATGAATCACATACCATTTCTTTTCACCCATAAAAGGAGGAAGCCAACTTTGCTTCCTGCTTCTCCTCCTAACTGAAGGTATTCTTTGTCAACTGTACAACAATATCTAAAATATTCGAGATCACAGGGATACTGTCATCAATTATAGAACATTACCTTATTAATAGCCTCAGTATAGCAGTAAACCCGCTATCAAGAATCCAGAAAAAGATACCAATTATCAGAATAACTGCTATAACAACGCCTGTAAAAACAATTAATTCTCTCCTAGAAGGCCAGTTAACTTTTTTTAGCTCTATCCTTACATCGTGAAAGAACCGCTGCATTTTTTTCACGTACGACATTATCAGTTCTCCTTTAAATAAATATATATAAAGAGTCACTAAGATAGCGGATTGTTTTTTCGCCCGTCAGTTATTTTGTTTCTTTATGAACGGTATGTGCCCCGCATGTTGGACAATATTTTTTCAATTCAACACGGTCAGGATTTGTTTTTCTATTTTTGGTAGTAGAATAATTTCTATTTTTGCAATCGTTGCATGCCAGTGTTACTTTCACGCGCATAACAAAAAGCACTCCTTTGTCCTCGTTATCACCACGAAAAACAATTTATCACAGTTTACTGATAATGTCAATATAAACAAAACAGTAACGAACTGGTGAATCGGACCTCACCGCCCCAAGGGGGAGGCCTTGTTAAATAGTATCCGATCTCAAGGGGATTCCTGCAATAAAGTGCACAATCACCTGCGGCCATAAAAGCGATAAGTACCTATTATAACCATAATAGAAAAACTTATACTTTACTTTATACTATAAGCTATAAATTTGTCCACATTTCCAGTTTTTACTTCCGGCGATAATCTCAATATTTTCATATACCTGTAATGCTAATCTTCTATCCTGTTTATTCCTTACTATCAATCAGAAACCGGAGTATTAACTCCGGTTTCTGGTTTACGAAATAGGCTCGTTAATCTGTATCCAGCCTATACCCTAACCTGTAAAATTCATTTTTTATATTTTTTATTCAATAATCGAGGTAACCACGCCTGCTCCCACGGTGCGGCCGCCTTCACGAATTGCAAACCGCAAACCCTCTTCAATCGCAATGGGAGTAATCAGCTCAATCTCCATGTTTACGTTATCACCC
>DUQX01000105.1 GCA_012837615.1 Bacillota bacterium
TTTGCAGAGAAACCTTATCTATACCGGGATAACGCGGGGAAAAAAGCTAGTAATCCTTATCGGTAGCAAAAAAGCGCTGGCCATTGCCATCCGCAACAATAAGCCTCAGCTGCGCTATACTATGCTCAGCAATAGGTTAAATCTTGTTCCGTAACAATAAAGATTACTTTTTCATAAAATAATAAATAAAAGGGATGGCGTGGTGGTAATTCATCTGAGTTTTTATTATAAAGATTTTTATACGCCGGCTATCCATTTTTATATTTCAGCTCAGGGGGAGGAGTATCCCGTGATCGATTTGGAAATTGTGAGCGGTGTTTCGGCAATAGCTCTTATTATAGGACTGTTAGAGGTCGCCCAAAAGGCAGGGTTAGACAAGAAGTACGTTCCTTTTGTCTCGCTTGCCTTCGGATTATTGACATCGGTTGGTTATTTCTATTTTGGTGGCACTACCTGGTTTGAAGCGATTGTAGTCGGAATTGTGATCGGCCTATGTGCGACCGGTGTTTGTTTTGGGGGCAGGGAAATGGTGGATGCTTTTCGCAAGCACCATTAAGACGCGGGATAACCTGTTCCGGCATTAACAGAAAGCCTTGGGCAAAGGTTTTTCCTGCTGAGAAAGTACCTTTGTTTTTTACGTTTATGCAGGACTTTGTTTTTTGTGTTTTCCGTTTTTATAGCTTTATGATATACTGTAGTATAGAGGCAAATAATAATTATAATTAGTAAAAACAGCTCTGGCTATAGCGTGGTGGGAAACAATGAATAAGGACCGGTTCACTGATTTTAAAGTATTTGTGGAGCTCGAAGGGGAAAAACGTATCTCTATCGATAATCTTTTTTATTTATTGGATAATATTGCACGATATGGCTCAATCAGCCGTGCTGCTTCCCAAATGGGCCTTTCTTACCGCTACTCCTGGGGACTGATTCGAAATGCCGAGAAAGCCCTTGGCCTTGTACTGGTCAAGAAACAGATTGGCGGGTATGAAGGCGGGGGAACAACGCTTACCAAGGACGGAAGAGAACTTCTCAGCCAGTATAAGGAGTTTAAAGGAGAAGTAGATGCGCAGTTAAGCCGTTTTGTCGAAAAAGCAACCGGAATAAAGCAACCTCCGCTTATAGCGGACGATATTTCCGGCAGAGCTTTCCAGAGGCACCTGCTATTGGCCAGCACCATGGAGCCGGTGGAAACCGGGTTGCTGGATGTTTTGGAAGGAGCTTTTTACCAGAATGCAGGGGTGCTGGTAAGGCATATCTCCCTCGGAAGCGGGCGTGCCTTGCAAATTGCCGGGACAGGTCGTGTTGATATGGCGTTAACGCACGCACCGAAGCTTGAGGAGGATTTCTTGAAGGCCGGGTGGGGAAAGGCCAAATTTCCTATAATGTCCAATGACTTTGTCCTTGTTGGCCCGGCCTCCGATCCTGCAGGCATAACCGGAATGAATGCCTCTAAGGGTGCCAAAGAAGCCTTTCGCAAAATTTTCCTCACCAAGTCACCTTTCATCAGCCGCAGCGATTATTCGGGAACCCATTTAAGGGAAGTAAAAATTTGGGAATCTGCAGGCATTTCACCGGAAGGTAAATGGTACCTAAGTTCCACCGGTGTTATTGGCAACCTTGGAGTCCTGAGCCTTGCCCTGGAGAAAAAAGCCTATACCCTTGTTGACAGGGCTACTTATCTATTATCCCGTAGTAAAGAAAAAAACATGAAGATTTTTGTCGGCACCGAAGAAGGAAATGCTTTGCCAGGGGAGATGGAGAACATTTTTTCCCTGACCCTGGTTAATCCGGAGCGAATTTTTTCTGTAAATTATGATGATGCAGTGCTCTTTGCCAGATGGCTGCAAGGAGACGAAGCTCAGGGAATAATTGCCGGCTTTGGGAAGGAGAAATTCGGCAGATCCCTTTTTTCAACTAATATCGATAAACCGTTATAGATGACAATTTTCTGCTGCGCTTTCCAATATACCATGTTAGATGATGATTCCCACGTTTTCCAAGGATTGGTTTCCCGAGGAAAGCGATGGTTATCGTCACGTTTCCGATGCGTTTCGATTAACTTTTCCTTCCTTTCTCTCTTTGTGATTGATTGTTACCATTCTACTTTCTATCGCCTGCCTACCGCCTGCTGCCTATCGCCTACCATCTGATCTACCTACCTACCTTCCTTCCTTCCTTCCTACCTACCTACCTACCTTTTTCCTGTCTCCTATCTATCTATTTATTTTTCTTTCTAACTCATTTAATTGATTTCCGAATGGTTCTTAAAGACTGGATCTTAAAGAGAAAGATTCTCATTATCAAGGATTTTCTTGTGAACAGGGCGTTAAGCTTTAAAAAAGCTAAAAATAACCGAAAATGATATTTGACATACGCCCATTAAAAATATAAAATTGAATTGAACATAGGACCATAATATTAATCCGGATTATTCTGGGTGAATCCGTCGGTGTGCGAATTCGGAAGAGCATTAGCTTTTATTTTAGATTGTGTATTAAAAAACATTGTAGAATAAATGCCATAAAAAGGAGGTGAAGAACTTGCCTGGAGGAGATGGTACTGGGCCGATGGGTTTTGGACCGGGTAGCGGTCGGTTTGCAGGTTACTGCGGAGGATATCCTATGCCCGGGTATGCCAATTTTGTCCCTGGCCGCAGGGCGTGGAGAAGGTTTGGTTATTCCCGGCCATGGTTTAATTGCGGGCAGGGTTACCGCGGAGCTTTTGCTCCCGGTCCGGTTTATCCGGCTGCGGCTGCTGTAGATGAAAAAGAATATCTTAAACAGCAGGCGGAGTTTTTGAGGGAACAACTGAAGCTGATCGAAGCAGAGCTTGAAAACATCAAGCGTAAAGATGAAGAGTAGGTTATGAAAGATAGTAGTGTAGCAGATGGTTTTCATGGTAATCTAAATAGGTCTGTCTCCTGGAAATCTGCTCCTGCTAGCTGTACAGTAGCGTGTATAAGTTGCGAGCTTTGCAACAATTGATGTGGGATAAGTTTTCCGATATCCTGCGGATCGTGTTGTTTTGGTTTTTGTTCATAAACTTGCGGCTGCGCCGACAATGGTTCGGTGCAGCCGCCCCCTGCAGGTAAGAAAA
>DUQX01000106.1 GCA_012837615.1 Bacillota bacterium
AATTAGGGTCAGAAAACCTATGCTAAAAATTTCTTCTAAGGATGATGTCTACCGCCGGCGAGGGTTAAAACCGCCTAAATAGAATTAGCTGGTTTTAGCGCACATCCTTCGCAATGGTACTTTTTGGAAATTTATATCATAACCTCAGTCGGTAGTAAAGTTTGGTTGACAAGGGGCTTCTCATTGGCTAAAATCAATGTGTATGTAATTTGCTGGAAGGGGGTAAACAGCCCTCAGGGGTTGAGACAAGTATATGCGCTTAAATAGAACCCACTACTGCGGAATGCTATCCGCAGACAATATCGGGCAGAAAGTTGTTATTGCAGGTTGGGTCCAGAGCAAACGGGATCACGGCGGATTAATATTTCTGGATCTTAGGGATCGTTCCGGTATAATCCAGGCTGTTTTTGATTGTGAGAAGAACGCTTCTATTTTTAGTGAAGCTGAGAAACTGCGCCCGGAGTATGTGCTGGCTATGAAGGGCACTGTTTCACGCCGTTCACCGGATACTGTTAATCCCAAACTTTCTACGGGAGAGATTGAGGTGGACGTTGAGGATCTGGAAATATTAAACACTTCAAAAACACCGCCTTTTTATATAGAAGACGGCATCAATACGGATGAAAACTTGCGTTTGAAATACCGCTATTTAGATCTGCGGCGTCCGGAAATGCAGCAGTCGCTATTGATCCGCCACAGGACGCTCATTGCTGCCAGGAAATATTTGGACAGGCGGGGATTCTGGGAGATTGAAACGCCAATGCTGACCCGTAGTACCCCCGAAGGAGCTCGTGATTATCTGGTGCCGAGCCGGACCTCCCCGGGAAGTTTTTTTGCTTTGCCCCAGTCTCCACAGTTGTTTAAGCAGCTGCTCATGGTCTCCGGTATAGATAAATATTTTCAAATTGCACGCTGTTTCCGGGATGAGGATCTGCGGGCAGACCGGCAGCCGGAATTTACCCAGATAGATATCGAAATGTCTTTTTCTACTATTAAGGATATTATCATCGAAATTGAGGGCCTTGTAAGCCACATTTTTAAAGAAGTGTTAGGGAGAGAGATAGTGGTCCCCTTTGAAATCATGCCTTACCGGGAGGCCATGGAGCGTTTTGGCAGTGACCGGCCTGACAATCGGTTTGGGATGGAGATTGTTGATATTTCGGAAATCGCCGGAGGGTCTCAATTTAAAGTATTTCAAAGTGTGCTTCAAAAAGGCGGCGTAGTAAAAGGAATCAATGTCGAGGGATGCGGTCATTTCAGCCGGAAGGAACTTGATGACTTGACTCAGCGGGTTCAACGGTGGGGAACTGGAGGCCTGGCCTGGATGATTGTAACCGGCGATGGTTTTAAAACACCCATTGCCAAATTCTTCACGGCGGAACAGCAGGAGGAGATCAGGTCAAAGATGCATGCAGAACCGGGGGATTTGCTTCTTTTTGTGGCAGACGAGTGGGAAGCTGCTCTGAAGGTTCTGGGGCAGTTGAGGCTGTTTCTTGCGCAGCGCCTTAATATAATACCGGAGGGTAAGGATAGCTTCCTTTGGGTGGTAGACTTTCCCCTGCTGGAATATGACCAGGCTGAAGGGAGATACACTTCAAACCACCATCCTTTTACTGCTCCGCTAGAAGAAGATCTGCCTCTTCTGACTACAGACCCTCTGAAGGTTCGCTCTCAGGCCTATGATCTCGTCTATAACGGGATTGAAGTGGCTGGAGGAAGCCAGCGTATTTATAGAAAGGATCTCCAGGAAAAGATATTTAACCTCCTGGGTATGGCGGGTGAAGAGGTAGAGGAAAAATTCGGGTTTTTTGTTCAAGCTTTTCAGTACGGAATGCCCCCGCACGGGGGGATTGCTTTCGGCCTTGATCGCTTGATTATGCTTATGGCCGGCAAAAAAAGTATCAGGGATGTTATTGCCTTTCCTAAAACAGCCGCCGGGAATTGCCTTCTAAGCGGAGCGCCGGCGCCGGTTTCATCCAGTCAGCTCAAGGAATTGTATATTTCAACCATTCCAAGAGATAATAAAGAAAACGAGTAAATGAATTGAACTGATGGCTGTTGCTTTTTTAACCCTTTGCAGGACTAGGCAGGTAAAGCTTTAATGAGTTTATAAGATTTTAATGGAGCGTTTGAGAGAGCGCATAACCTGTTTAAAGTATGCAGCTTGTTGGGCGGGAAAAGTGCATTACCTGCCTAAAGGTGCTTATCCGCTCCTTGAACAGGAAATAAATGTTAAATTTTTACTTATTCGATCTTTTTTCTTGCACGTGGATAAAAATTATGTTATTATTAAAGCGTTGAGATTTTATAAATAAATACCCTGCTGTGCGCGTGCAAAGCCGATTAAGTTTTGAGCTAACACTGTTGAAATGGGAGCTTGACTTTACGTGTGGCGTAGAAGCCCCTCATGCTAAGGGGACCTATAAAGCACGTAAGAGGGCACCCACCTGTAGGGGGAGCAGTTCAAAACCACGGCCCACGTCATGGCGGGGTTATTTTGATAAAAGAAGCGATCTAACCTTTAGGGGTTATTTTTATGAAAGAAGCAATCTAACCTTTATTTTTTAGGGGTGAAAAAATGTCTATCAAGGAGACGCTGCAAAAAATATTAAGTCAGGTTAAGGCGGGAATTCACCCCAGCGATTTGCTAGAGTTAATCGAGGATTTAAACGATCAGCAGAAAAAAGAGCTTTTTGAACTTCTTTCAGATGAAGAGGCCGCCCTAATTATTCAGGAAATGGAGGATTTTGACAGGGTCTCGTTGTTGAGACTGCTGACAAAGCACAAGGCCTCGGCCATTCTTAAAGAAATGGCTATCGATGATGCTGCCGATTTACTGGGGGGGCTTTCCCCTGCAGAGGTAAAAGATCTTCTATCACTAATTGATGAAGAAGCCGAGGAGATCAGGGGGCTGTTAAAATACCCCGAAGACAGCGCCGGTGGAATTATGACTACCGATTTTATAGCGCTGTCGGAGGATATAACCGTGGAAGAGGCGATTACCCGCTTACGCGAAATTGCGCCGGAAGCGGAAATAATATATTACGTTTATGTTATAGATTCCCAAACTAAACTAAGCGGTGTTCTTTCTTTGCGGGATTTGATTGCAGCTGAAGACGGAACGTTCCTTAAAGAAATAATGTATCGCAATGTCATCAGCGCTACCGCTCAAATGGACCAGGAGGAAGTTGCCCGCCTTGTAGCTCGTTACGACCTGCTGGCTCTTCCGGTTGTAGATGAGGAGCATCGCTTGTTGGGGATTATTACCGTAGATGATATTATTGATGTTATAGAGGAAGAGGCCACCGAAGATATTTACCTGCTGGCGGGCACCGGTGAGGTAGAGGGCGTAAACATACTTGAAGCTCCGATCATCGACATTGCTTCAAAAAGACTGCCCTGGCTTCTAGTTTGCCTTGTGGGAGGTTTGTTATCGGGAAGTGTTATCGGTGCTTTTGAAGCAACGTTGCAATCTATCTTAATTTTAGCAATCTTTATCCCGGTGATTATGGATATGGGCGGAAATGTGGGAACTCAAACTTCTACACTTTTTGTTCGCGGCCTTGCTACTGGGGAGATTGATGATAAGGACATTTGGCGATATTTTTTTCGAGAGATAAAAGTAGGTTTTTTTATGGGTATTATCAACGGGATTATAATTTCAGCGGTTGCCTGGCTCTGGCAGGGTATTCCTGTTCTGGGCCTGATAGTGGGTATTGCTATGTTTATGACGATCTTCTTTGCCTCCCTGCTCGGAACTATTGTACCTATGTTTTTTAACTATTATGGTATTGATCCTGCTATTTCATCCGGGCCTATTGTAACCACAATTAAGGATGTTACCGGACTTTTAATTTACTTTTATACCGCCTCTTTTTTCTTTAAATACCTGGTGTAAATATTTAGGTAATAAGGTAATGAAACTGTTTGGATCCTTATCTGGAGAACTTTATCGAGTAGAATAACCTGAAAAAAATATAAGAGGCGTTCCTGTTTTTGGTGACGCAATACTTGCAATATTCCGATACGGGAATTGTATTTCTTGATAACCGGACATTTTCTAACATTTTTGTGATATTTATTCTTTGAACAGCAGCAAAAAAATGCTGGTGTTTTTTTGTTTTTTCTGCTTGTCTCCTTCGGCAGAATATTTTTTTATTCTAAAAAGACGCTTATTCATAAACAAGCGCGACAGTAAAGAACTTTTTTGCATCGTGGATTTCTTATAATTAAACTAAAGTTGAGCCGGAAAGACATTAAAGGGCATGTTAACACAAAAACCTGCCCCTTTTTTTTCTTTATTTTTTTAATATTTATTTTTTATTTCAGGAAGGATTTTTTAAATTAGGGGAGAATAATATACAAGGTGGTTCAATGTGGGGTAAAGTGGTTTATAGGTGCAGGCATTATTTCCTTTGTGTGGGGTACGCGGTTATGCTTATTGGGGAATATAATCATACTCTAGATAAAAAAGGACGTGTAATTGTACCATCAAGATTTCGCGATGAGTTAGGCGAAAATTTTATTATCACCCGCGGAATGGATAGCTGTCTTTTTTTGTACCCCATGTACGAATGGAAAAACCTTGAGACCAGGCTGAAAGGCTTGCCTTTTAATAAGGCCGAAACCAGGGCTTTTTTGCGATTGTTCTTTTCAGGTGCTTCAGAAGTAGAGGTAGATAAACAGGGCCGCATTCTTATTCCGCCGCTTCTTCGTGATCATTCACATTTAAAGAAAGACGTAGTTTTTATTGGGGTATCCAACAGGGCGGAGATTTGGAGCAAAGAGATTTGGGAAGAATATAGCAGTAATTCCAGTTTGTCTTTCGAGCAGATTTCAGAGAAACTGATGGATTTCCAAATGTAATCAGTGTGGAGGCGGTTATGGTCCCTAAGAAAGAGAAAAGGAAATACGTTCATCTTCCCGTAATGGTTGCTGAAGTATTAGATTATCTGGAACCTGTCTCCGGGAAGATAATAGTGGATGCAACGCTGGGAGGAGGGGGACATGCGGAGGCAATTCTAAGGAGATTGTTGCCTGCGGGCAAGTTGATCGGTATTGACCGCGATCGCGATGCCCTTCAAGCCTCCCGGGAGAGATTATCCGGTTTTGGAGATCACTTTTTAGCGGTGAAGGCTAATTTTAACACTTTAGCAGAAGTAATCGGGAGTTTTGCGCCGGATGGAATAGACGGTCTGCTGTTCGACCTTGGGGTTTCTTCCTATCAACTGGATAACGAAGAGCGTGGTTTTTCTTATAAAGAGGACGTTTTCCTGGATATGCGCATGGACCGGGAGCTACCCAAAACGGCTGCTGACCTGTTAAAAGAGCTGCCATATGGTGAGCTGGCAAAAATTTTTCGCATTTATGGTGAGGAAAAATGGGCCGGCCGGATAGCTTCCTTTATTATTGAACACCGCCTCAAAAAAGGACCTGTTACCGGCAGTAAACAGCTTGTTGAGATCATCAAAAGGGCAATACCCGCCAGGGCCAGGCGGCAGGGAGGGCATCCTGCCAAACGAGTATTTCAGGCCCTGCGGATTGCTGTAAACAGGGAGTTGGAAAATATAGAAATCGGTTTGAAGCAGGGCATGAAAGGTTTGCGACCGGGGGGCAGGATAGTTGTTATCTCATATCATTCCCTGGAAGATAGAATTGTTAAAAATTATTTTAGAGATTTTTCCCGGAAATGTGTATGCCCTCCCAGTATGCCCGAATGTAGATGTGGAAAAAATTCTGTTCTTAAAATTCTGACCAAGAAACCTCGTTTCCCGTCTCCGAAGGAAGTGGAAGAAAATCCCAGATCTAGGAGCGCGCGTTTAAGGGCGGCAGAAAAATTAAACGCATAAGTACAGCACTGAAATAATTAACGGGAGACAAATAGTTCTAAGAGAAATGGAAGGTGAATACAGTTGTTAATAGCGAAGGAGAAACCCATATTTACATATCAAGAACAGGGATTCAAAAAACGCTATGTTCCCGGCCAGAAAAGTTTTGATCTACCCCGTCCCAGGGAGAGGAGAATACCTGTTCACAGGGAAAGCTTGCTATTGTGCAGTATGCTTTTATGTTTAATCATAATCGGTGTCGGGCTGATAACACAATACGGGCATATCGTTGCGGGTAATTACCGGTTACATCAAATGCGCCGTGAAATAGCCCTTTTACAGGAAGAAAATGAGCAACTCCTTCTTGAAGTCAAGCGGCTGGGTTCCCTTGATAGAATTGAAGCTATTGCTGCCAATGAACTGGGTTTGCAGTATCCTGAAAAACGGCAGTGGTTATTTCTTTCTGCTGGAAACTAGCCTTGCTGGGGGAAGAAAGTAAGTATGGCAAAAGGAACAACCTCTAATTTACATATACGTAGAAGACTTTTGGTTATTTTTTTTCTTTTGGCCTTCCTTTTGGTTGCTTTAGTATTCAGGCTTGGATGGGTACAATTTGTCATGGCGGAGGAGCTGCAGCAGAAAGCATGGGAGCAGTGGAATCGCAGTATACCGACGCGTTCATCCAGAGGGAGCATTTATGATCGTAACGGGAATCTCCTTGCAGGCAGCGCTACTGTAGAGACTGTAATGGCGCTTCCATCTCAGGTGACAGATCCGTATTTTACGGCGAAGGCCCTGGCACCTGTTCTGGAGATGGACGAAGATCGAATTTACGAGCTTATTACCCAGGAACGTGCTGCGGTTTATGTGAAACGAAAGGTTGATGAAGAGACCGCAAAAGAAGTAAGGCTATTGAACTTACCCGGAATTACTTTTACTCATGAAACGAAGAGATTTTATCCCAATGGAAGCCTCTTGTCCCAGTTGCTGGGCTTTGTCGGCACGGATCAGGGTTGGTCCGGGCTGGAGATATACTATGAGGATATATTGAAAGGACGCGATGGAAACATAGTGTATCCTACCGATAATAGGGGGCGGGAGATCCCCGGTGTTCGCCGTTATATTCCCCCTAAAGAGGGGCTGGATCTGTATCTAACGATCGATGAAACGATACAGTTTATCGTTGAAAGAGAGCTATCCAGGGCGATGATCGAATATGAGCCTGAGAGAGCAATGGGAATAGCCGTTGATCCTCGAACAGGCGGGATCCTGGCGGCTGCTTCCAAGCCGGATTTTGATCCTAATAACTACAATGACTACGACAAGGAATACTGGAGGCTGTTTCCTGTAACGGATACCTTTGAACCGGGTTCAACCTTTAAACTGGTTACACTGTGTGCGGCTATCGAAGAAAATTTGTATAACGAAAATGAGTACTTCTTCTGTTCAGGGGCTTCAACTGTAGCGGGACACACGATAAGGTGCTGGACATCCGATAGAGGGGGACACGGTTCAATTTCCTTCCTCGAGGCGGTTCTCGGCTCATGCAACCCCGCTTTTATACAATTGGGTGAAAAAGTAGGTGTCGATAAATTATTTGAGTATATGCGGGCCTTTGGTTTTGGCAGTAAAGCCGGGCTGGACTATCCCGGGGAAGGATCGGGTTTGATCTTCAGCCCTGAGCAGGTAGGCCCCCTGGAGCTGGCAACCTCTTCTTTCGGCCAGGGTGTATCGGTTACGCCACTGCAGCAGGTAATGTTTGTTTCGGCGATTGCCAATGGGGGATACCTGATGCGCCCATATTTTACGAAGGAGATACGTGCTCCCGGGGATGGTACCGTGGAGCGGAGGTCTCCGGAAATTGTCAGGCAGGTCCTCTCCAAAGATACTTCTGCGAGGGTAACGCGAATAATGGAAGAAGTGGTAAAGACAGGAAGCGGTATTAATGCTTCTATCGAAGGATACCGCATTGCAGGGAAAACGGGGACGGCACAAAAAGTTGGGCCGGATGGAGCTTATCTTGGCGGTGATTATATACTGTCATTTATCGGTTTTGCTCCTGCAGAAGATCCGCAGATCGTACTTTATATAGCTGTTGATGGCGCCGGCAGAGGGCCTCAGTGGGGATCGCAGGTCAGCGCGCCCCTTTTTCGGACTATCATGAAGGATGTCCTCTCTTATCTTGAAATTCCCCCTACCGAGCGAACGGGTGATGAAAATGAACCTTATCTGGTTGAGGTGCCCGAGTTAAAGAGTTTGACTGTAGATGAAGCGGGTGCCATGCTCGATACAAAAGGACTGCTGATGAGGATGGTGGGGAAAAAAGGCATTATCAAGGATCAGACGCCCAAAGCGGGTGCTCAGGTACCTCTGCAGACAAGTATTATCGTCTATCTGGAGGACCTTTGGGTCGATGCTACGTCGGATAAGGTTTATTTGCCCGATTTAAAGGGAATGACTGTAAAGGAAACGGGTGAGGTATTAAGCTATCTCGGTTTAATTATGGAACCCGTCGGCTCCGGTATTGCCGTTGAACAGGAGCCCGTTGCGGAGACCGAATTGGAAAAGGGTTCTACCGTAAAAGTATACTTTTCATCCCCTCTCCATTAGGATATAATAAATTCTGAAGCCCGCGCGGTTTACATAACAGAGAGTTTTGAAGAGCATAATATGTTTTTAGAGAAAGCCGTGCGTTTTTGAATAAGTTTTATTTGTTTTCTTTTGGTGTATTGAAGTAATAATAGGGTATTGGACTGATCCAGCCTAAAAAAGAGGAAATGATATGGAATTTGCGATGGAACTGAAGGAATTACTGAAATGTCTTCATATAATAAAAGTAAAAGGCCCGACAGATTTTCCTGTTCGCGGCCTGGAATACCATTCCAGCCGTGTTCAGCCCGGGTTTGTCTTTTTCTGCTTGGGGGGAACCAGGACTGACGGGCATAAATATATTTCCCAGGCCGTTGACGCAGGGGCAGCAGCTGTTGTGTTGGAGAAAGACCTGGATGTTAATGGAGCAACATCAATTCAGGTTCCCGATGTGAGAATAGCTATGGCGGCGATTTCCGAGATTTTCTACGCTTCACCTTCAAAAAAGCTGAGGGTTATCGGGGTGACCGGCACAAATGGGAAAACCACTACAGCTTATCTCATTGAAGCGATTATCTCCGCGCATAACAAAAAAACAGGTCTGCTGGGAACGATTAAATATAAAATAAATGGGGATAGCTTACCCGTGTTGGCAACTACCCCGGAAGCTCCCGATTTGCAGCGATTGTTGAGTAAAATGGTGGCCCGGAAGGTGAAATATGCTATCATGGAGGTCTCCTCGCATGCTCTGGAACTAAACAGGGTTTCCGGTTGCGATTTTGATATTGCCGTAATGACGAATATTACAGGTGATCATTATGATTTTCATCAGAACAAGGAAAGGTATCTGTTTGCGAAAGCAAAGCTTTTTTCACAGCTGGGAGGCAGTTTTTTAAAAGGTCCCTTACCCCGTTTTGCAGTCCTGAACAGGGATGATCCGTATTTTGAGTATTTGTTGAGGCAGACAACGGTACAGTCGATTTCATACGGTATCAAGAATCCCGCCGATGTTGAAGCAAAAAATATAGAGGTGAGGGAGGATGGAATAAACTTTTTACTGTGCTCTCCCTGGGGAAGAGAGGAGATTTCATTAAACCTCACAGGATATTTTAACCTCTATAATGCTCTGGCAGCAGCATCCGTTGCTCTTCTTGAGGGAGTTCCGCTTTCAACGATAAAAAGTGCCCTTGCAGGGGTGCAGGGTGTACCAGGGCGCTTTGAGCGCGTTGACTTAGGGCAGGATTTTTTGGTAATTGTAGATTATGCCCACACCCCCGATGGCTTAGAAAATATTTTACAGACTGCCAAGGGTTTTGCCCAGGGAAAAATCATTACTATTTTTGGCTGTGGGGGAGAAAGGGACAGGGCGAAGAGACCTGAGATGGGACGGATTGCCGGGAAGTATAGTGATTATTGCATCCTGACATCTGATAACCCCCGGGGGGAAGACCCGTGGCAAATTATCCGGGAAGTGGAGTCCGGCCTGCGGGAAAAGAAAGAAATCGGCAGGGGGTATACGGTTCAACCGAACCGCTATGAGGCTATAAAACTTGGAATAGAGCTTGCCCGCCCGCATGATGTTGTAATTATCGCCGGAAAAGGACATGAAAATTACCAGATTTTCAGCGACTATACCATTCATTTCAGCGATAGGGAAACAGCGGAGGAAATAATACTTAATAGATTGAAAAATAAGGTTTAGGGGAAAATAAATGCTTTTTTCTGTGGAAGAGGTAGTAAATGTAACGGGGGGAAAATTGCTGCTGGGGGAGCCCGAAGGATATTTTAACGGGGTTATTATAGATTCACGCCAGGCAAAAGGAAAAGAGCTTTTTTTCCCTTTACAGGGAGAAAAAGAAAACGGGCACCGCTATGTTTTGAATGCGTTGAGAAATGGCGCATCCGGTTCCCTGCTCGAGGAACGCTACCTCAATGCTTTTAATCTGGAAACCTTTCCCGAAAAAAAGGCTGTTATCGTTGTTAACGATAGTCTGCGCTGTCTTCAGGAACTTGCCTTCTACCACCGAAACAAATTTTCACTCCCTTTTATTGCTGTTACTGGCAGCAACGGAAAAACAACTACCAAGGATTTGATTTCATCTGTTCTTTCCATGCGATATAATGTGCTTAAGACAGAGGGTAACCTCAACAACCATATCGGCCTTCCTTTGATGCTCTTAAATATAAAAAAGGAACATCGGGTGGCTGTGGTGGAGATGGGGATGAGCGCTCCGGGTGAGATTTCCCTGCTCGCTTCCCTGGCAAAGCCGTCTCTGGGTGTAATTACCAATATAGGTGAGGCTCATCTGGGGCTTTTGGGTAGCAGGGAAAACATTGCCAGGGCCAAGGGAGAGCTGCTGGATGTCATGGGCGCGGAAGGGAAAGCATTTTTAAACGGTGATGATTATTACCTGCGCCGCATGGGGAAAGAATTTAGAGGTGAGACTTTTTACTACGGTTTTCATGAGGGCGTGGACCTGCGCTCTTTAAACAGCACCGGCTGTGAATTTGGCTCCCGCTTTACAGTTTTATTGCCGGACGGAAAGGTCGAGGATTTCCAAATTCCTCTATTAGGAGGGCATAATGTTTATAATGCCCTGGCGGCGATTGCTCTGGGCCTTGAGTTTTCGCTGGAAATTGAAGAAATAAAAGAAAGATTAAGTAAAAGCTCTGTCACGGGGATGCGCATGGAAATAAAGCTCTCAAAAAGAGGTTGCTGGGTTATAAATGATTCCTATAATGCTAATCCTACATCTATGAAGGTCGCTTTACAGTCTTTAAAAGAAGCCGCTGGCAAAGAAAGGGCGATTGCCGTTTTAGGTGATATGCTTGAATTGGGTGCGGTGGAGGAGCAAGAACATTTCAAGGTAGGAGAATATTGTGCAGCGCTAAATATCGATTATTTGATAACTGTTGGCAATCTTGGATCTGTTATAGCGCGCGGTGCCAGAAGTGCAGGGTTACCGTCTTTCAGGATTATTGCGGCCGACAGTCACCGGGAAGCTTTGGATTATCTTTTTTCCCTTCCCCAAAAGGGTTCATTTATCCTGATTAAGGGTTCCAGGGGAATGCGTATGGAGATTATCGCAGAGGAGCTGCTTGCCTGAAATATTTTTAGGAGGCCAAACCATTGTTGCCTGTTTATTCTGCAGCTATTATTGCCTTTTTTTTAAGTATTATTATCTGCCCTTTTTTTATTGCTTTTTCACGGCGCCAGCAGTACGGGCAGCAGATAAGGGCGGATGGCCCGCGCGGGCATTTCCGCAAAGCGGGAACCCCTACTATGGGCGGTATCGTTTTTTTACTATCATTTCTCTTTACAACATTATTTTTTGCGCCAAAAACCCCCCTGCTTTTCCTGGCTCTCTTTATTACTTTTGGTAATGCTTTTTTAGGTTTTATCGATGATTATCAAAAAGTGGTCCGCCGGCGTTCCTTGGGTTTAAGGGCGAGGGAAAAACTGCTGGGGCAGTTTATTTTTGCGCTGTTATTTTATTTTGCTTTAGCCTTTTCCGGCCATTCTACTGTCGTTAATATCCCCTTTTTTGCGGCACAGATTGATTTTGGACTGTTTTATCCTTTACTGATCTTTGTTTTAATAATCGGTTTTTCCAATGCCGTAAATTTAACCGACGGAATCGACGGCCTCGCAGGGGGGACGACTGTTGTGGCTCTTTTGGCCTTTCTTTTCATCGCTTCCGTTCAAGGAATCCAGGAGATAGTATATTTTTGTGGAACGCTGATCGGGGCTTGTTTTGGCTTTCTGGTCTTTAATTTACATCCTGCCCGTGTTTTTATGGGAGATGTAGGATCATTATCCCTGGGAACGGCGCTGGCTGTTGTGGCCGTTTTAACAAAGGCCGAGTTTTCCCTGCTTATTATCGGGGGTGTTTTTGTGCTGGAAACCCTTTCCGTAATTGTTCAGGTAATATCGTTCAGGCTTACCGGGAAAAGGGTTTTTCTTATGAGCCCTCTGCACCACCATTTTGAAATGAAGGGTTGGTCTGAATGGCATGTAGTAACCGGATTTTGGGCGCTTGGTTTTTGTTTTGCGGTTCTTGGCTTGCTTGAGTATACACCGATTCTGAGGTGGTAAAATGATTGGTAAAATAAAGGGAAAAAGGGTCCTCGTTTTAGGCATGGGAAAAAGCGGCCGCGCTGCTGTAAGGCTTTTAATAAAAGCAGGAGCGTCCAGTATAGTTGCCAATGATCGCAAACAAACAGATCTTTTGCTGAAAGAAGCGGAAGAGTTTTTAGCTTATCCGCAGGTTGAAATTGTAGGAGGGGGGCATCCCCAGGACCTGCTGGAAGGAGTATCGTTGATAATAAAGAGTCCGGGGATCAGCCCGGAACTGCCGTTTCTAAAGAGCGCTCTGGATAAGGGTATTCCCGTGTATTCAGAGATCGAACTTGCCTATAATTACACCCAGGCAACTATCGTGGGCATTACGGGTACAAATGGCAAAACGACGACTACTGCCCTGATTGGAGAGATGTTCCACCGACAATTTTCAGGTGTGCATGTTGCCGGAAACATTGGTTTTCCGCTTTGCCAGGCGGCGATGGTGGCCTCTGAGGAGGATATTATCGTTGCTGAATTGAGCAGTTTCCAGCTTGAAGACACAGATAAATTCAGGGTGCATATAGGCGCCGTTTTAAATATAACTCCGGACCATCTGGATTATCACCGGTCAGTAGAAAATTATATCGCCGCCAAGAGGAAGATACTCGATAACCAGAGAAGTGACGATTGGATTGTGACTAACTGGGATGACCCCCAGAGCAGGAGATTTAAAGATTATGCTAGGGGAAAGGTGCTCCCCTTCAGCAGAAAGGAAGAGCTTAACCCCGGGATATGTATTCAAGATAATACAATTGTGATCAATTTTTTTACTAAAATATATCATATTTGCTCCGTGGCAGATGTGAAAATTTGTGGCCTGCATAATTTGGAAAATGCCCTGGCAGCTGTTGGGGTAGCCTGGGCAGCTGGCGTGGGTGCGGAAAACATTGTTCAAACGCTGAGAAGCTTTCCAGGTGTGCCCCACCGCCTTGAGGATGTTGCGGTGCTTTCAGGGGTAAAGTTTATTAATGATTCTAAAGGAACGAATCCTGACGCCGTAATAAATGCTCTCAGGGCAGTCCGGGGCCCCAAAATATTGATTGCCGGTGGGAAAAACAAGGGTGGCGATTTTCAACCGTTGGCGAAGGCGTTGAGGGAAGAAAGTGTGAAAAAACTTATTCTGCTCGGGGAAACAGCCCCTCTTCTGGTCTCGGCAGCGCTGAAGGAAGGCTTTAATAATGTAGAGCTGGTTGCAGATATAAAGGAGGCCGTCTTGAAGGCGTTTTCTTCCGCCTCCTCCGGTGATACTGTTCTCCTTTCTCCTGCATGCGCCAGCTGGGATATGTTTAAAAATTTTGAGCAGCGCGGAGAAGAGTTTAAGTCGGCTGTATCTTTGTTAAAGAAAGGCCTTGAAAAAGGATGAAAAGAGTTCCCACAGAACGAGAATTAAGAAAACAACCGGATTTTGCCATTTTTTTTGCGGTGCTGATCCTGGCGGGCTTCGGCCTGGTAATGGTTTTTAGCGCGAGTTATATAACGTCGCTGGAATCCAGGGGGGACGCATTTTTCTTTCTCCGGCGCCAGGCTTTCTGGATATTAGTGGGGTTTATGGGGATGTTTTTTACCTCCGGCATTAGCTACTGGAAATGGCGCAAACTGGCTCCAGCGCTTTTAATTTTAAATTTTTTGCTGCTCTTGATGGTTTTTATTCCCGGGCTTGGGATAAAGGTTAATGAAGCCCGGCGCTGGATCGGGGTTGGGGGATTTCAGATTCAGCCTGCGGAATTTACAAAAATGGCTTTGATTATATTTTCAGCGGCCTTCCTGAGCAAAAAAAGTATCAGGATGGATAATTTTTGGAACAGCAGCTTTATCCCTCTATTTGTGACGGGGCTGTCTTTTTTGTTAATTCTTGGTCAACCGGACCTGGGGACGGGACTGGCGATTGTTGCTGTGGTAGGTATGATTATTTTTGCTGCGGGGATACCTTTTAAACAGCTGTTTTATCTTGCCATAACAAGCTTTCCGGTGATCCTTTACCTGGCGTTGAGCGAAGATTACCGGATGAAGCGCATTTTTTCATTTTTGGACCCCTGGGCCGATCCCCTAGACACTGGATACCATATTATTCAGTCGCTTTATGCTCTTGGGCCTGGAGGACTTTTTGGTGTTGGTTTGGGTCGGAGCCGGCAAAAATTATATTATTTGCCCGAACCTCAAAATGATTTTATTTTTGCTATTATTGGAGAAGAACTCGGTTTCTTAGGTGCGGTTACCATTATGCTGCTTTTCTTTATTCTTTTCTGGAGGGGTTTTAAGACTTCATTGATGGCACCGGACACCTTTGGAAGTCTCCTGGCTGCCGGGATAACGGGTATGATAACGATACAGGCATTAATTAATATCGGTGTTGTAACGGGCTCTATCCCAGTCACCGGGATTAACCTGCCTTTTATTAGCGCTGGGGGTAGTTCTATCTTTTTTTCAATGTGCTTGATAGGAATATTAATGAATATCTCACGGTATATTCGCAGTTAAAGGGGGCCTAAGCTTGAGAATTATTCTTACAGGTGGAGGAACCGGAGGGCATATTTACCCTGCTCTGGCGCTGGCGAGATATATAAAAAAAATAGATCCCGCTGTTGAAATGTTGTTTGTAGGGGCCAGCGGAGGTATGGAAGAAAAAATAATACCCCCTTCTGGATTTAGCCTGTCTACTTTGCAAGTAAAAGGCCTCCCGCGCAGGGTGAATTTTTCTTTGTTCAAAGCTTTTTACCTGCTGGGAAAATCCAGCGCTCAGGCAAAAAAAATTATTGAGGAATTTAAACCGGATTATGTAATCGGAACCGGAGGTTATGCCGCTGCTCCAATTATTCTAGCCGCCCTAGCCTGTCGTGTAAAGGTTATCTTGCACGAGCAAAATGTTATCCCGGGGATAACAAACCGTTTTCTCGCTCCTTTTGTGTACCGGGTGTGCCTTTCTTTTGCAGCTTCACAAAAGTATTTCCTAAAGCAGTCTAACCTTTGTCTGACGGGCAATCCCCGTGCAAGTGAAGTGGGGCATATCAGCAAATCAACTGCCAGAAAAATTTTAAACATGGATCCCAAGCTGGCCTTTGTGCTGGCGGTAGGGGGTAGCCAGGGTGCCGCCAAGCTTAACCAGTGCATGCTGGATTTTTTATTTAAAGCTTCAGGTGAGGCAGGTTTTCAGATGCTCTATATTACCGGAGAGCGGTATTATGAAAAGGTGATTTCCAGTCTAAAGGACGGCAACCTGCTTGAAATATATGGCCTCCGATTAAAAGTGCTTCCTTATCAGCGGGAGATGGCGCTGGGACTTGCAGCGGCTGATCTGATTGTGACCAGAGCGGGGGCCACCACGCTGGCAGAGATAACGGCACTTGGTATTCCGGCAATAATTATTCCTTCACCTAATGTCGTTCATAACCACCAGTTAATCAATGCCCGGGAACTCTTCAGTAGAGAAGCTGCTGTGCTTATTGAAGAAAACCAATTAAGCGGCGAGGTTTTGAAAAACAATATTTTATCCCTGCTTAATGATCCCCGCAGGCTTGATCTGATGAAGAGAAAAAGCAAGGAAATAGGATTTCCGGAAGCTGCGCATAATATTTATAAACTTATGACATCTTAAGATAATAGTGGACAAGTATAATAATCACGTTGCTTTTATTAGTTGCATAACATATAGTATGAAAAGGGATTGAGAAATGAAAATCTGCATTTGTTTTAAGTGCTGTAGCCATGCTTAGAGTTTATAAATTTTTTTTCGGAGTGTTGCAGGTGGATTGGAAAAAAGAGCTGGTTAATATATTAAGCAAACCGCCGCTTACCGATGAACCTATGTCCTTACATACTTCTCTGCGGATCGGAGGCCCTGCGGAAATATTTGCGGTACCGCAAACCTTTGATGAATTGCGCAGTGTACTGCAGCTGGCTGGTGAGTACAACATCCCCCTTTTTGTTCTTGGTCATGGAACCAACTTGCTGGTGAGGGATGGAGGCATCAGGGGTATAGTACTGAGCTTGCACGACCTTTCTTCCGGCTGTTCTTTTTTTGGTAATCGGGTAAGAGCCGGGGCGGGGGTATCCCTGTCAAGGCTTGTCAGGAAAGCTGCCGAAAGGAACCTTAAGGGTCTGGAGTTTGCAGCGGGAATTCCCGGTAGCCTCGGCGGTGCTTTATATATGAATGCCGGAGCTTACGGCTCATCTATAAGTGAACTGGTGCGGGAAGTTGTTACCGTTGATTATCTGGGCAATCGTCGGGTAAAGCCCCTTGAAGAGCTGGATTTTTCCTACCGATGCAGTTCTTTCCAATCAGAGGAGGTCATTATACTGGAAGGGGTTTTGGAACTTAAACGGGGAAATCATAAAGAGATTATGAACCGCGTTAATGAAATCCAGAGGAGAAGACAATCCAAACATCCGCAGCTGCCGAGTGCGGGCAGTGTTTTCCGCAACCCTCCAGGAAATATTGCCGGAAAGCTGGTTGAGGGTGCGGGGTGCAAAGGGATGTCAGTAGGAGAGGCAGAGGTATCACCTCAGCACGGCAACTTTATTGTCAACAAGGGAAACGCTTCTGCTGCAGATGTTTTAAACCTGATCGAACTGGTAAAACAGAAGGTAAGGGATACCTACGGGCTGGAGCTGGAGCTGGAAATAAGGGTTATTGGAGAGAAAGGCAGTGAATAGGGGAGAAAAGGGAATGGAATCATTTGTTATCAATGGGGGAAATAAGCTGCAGGGCTCTTTGTACATCAAGGGTGCAAAAAATTCTATGTTGCCAATCATGGCTGCCTCAGTGCTGAGCAGTAGCGATAAAACGATAGATTTGCATAATATACCCGATATTCACGATATGCATGTTATGAAAAAAATACTTCAGTCCCTTGGTGCGGAGGTCCAATTCCAAAATAACACTTTACGGATAAACGTAAAAAATTTGAAAAGCTACACTATTTCGGACGAACTCATGAGGGAGATGCGCTCTTCCATTTTTCTTATGGGACCGTTATTAAGCAAACTGGGAAAGGTCCGGGTAACATACCCCGGCGGCTGTTCCATAGGTCCCCGTCCTATAGATCTACATTTTAAAGGTTTGGAGGCGATGGGGGCTGTTATCCGTGAGGAAAATGGATCCATTACTGCTTCCGCGCCCAGACTTACAGGGACGGAAATACACCTCGATTATCCCAGTGTGGGGGCGACGGAAAACCTGATGATGACCGCTGTCTTGGCCAGGGGGAAAACTGTAATATATAATGCGGCAAAGGAACCGGAAATAGTAGATCTCCAAAATTTTTTAAATGCCATGGGAGCCCGTGTCAGGGGAGCGGGGACAGAAACGCTGCGTATTACAGGCGTAAAGGAGCTGGGACACTGTTCTTATAGGATCATACCCGATAGAATTGTGGCAGGTACCTATTTAATAGCTGCAGCAATTACAGGAAGCAACATGCAGGTAAAAGGAATTATTCCCGCCCATTTGGATGCGGTGGTTGCTAAAATGAGGGAAGCTGGGGTTACTATCAAAGTTGCCGACGATAGCCTGGAGGTAGTAGAAAGTGATCTTCATGCAGTAGAAACCCTGCGCACACTGCCTTATCCCGGTTTTCCTACGGATCTGCAGCCCCAGATGATGGCTTTGTTAGCCCTGGCGAAAGGAAATAGCAACATCATTGAAAGTGTGTTTGAGGCCCGTTTTAAACATGTAGATGAGTTCAACCGCCTACGTGCAAATATTGTTGTAGATGGCAGAACTGCTATTATCAGAGGAGTAGATAAACTTTATGGAGCAGAGGTACATACAACTGATTTGAGGGCAGGAGCAGCGTTAATCCTGGCCGGACTTGCCGCTGAGGGAACTACGGTAATTAGAAATATCCAGCATATTGACCGCGGTTATGAACGTATAGAAGATGACCTTAAAAAAGTGGGTGCAAAAATAGAAAGGAAACGGCATTAAACACATTATTAAACAGAGTTTTGGCTGGCGTTATTATTTTATTGTGATATTATTATATATTATTATTTATTGCCCGCTCGCAGTGGGAGGTTGTAGTGCTTGGAAAAGCCTCAAAACGTATATTCTTTTGGCCGTCATGAGCTTATCGTGCAGCGTAAAATGGCCAGGAAAATAAAAAACAGGCTGGTGCTGATCTTTATTTTTGTCCTGGCGATCCTTTCCCTGCTTTTATTTATGCGTTCTCCCATATTCACTATTTATGAAATATCCATTAGGGGGGTGGACAAGGTACCCCTTGAGGAAATCCGGACAACGATAGGCATACGGGAGGGGATGAATATCTGGAAAATAAGCCCTCCTGAAATTGAAAGGCGTATTCTAACAATCCCGAGAATTGCTAGTGTTGAAGTGGAGAGACTATTACCAGATAAGCTGAACATTGTCATAACTGAAAAGTATCCGTTGCTGTTGGTGCCATATCACGGTTATTATCTGGAACTGGCCTCTGACGGCACCTTTATCGGGATAAAGGATATTTATGAGGGTGAGTCCCCGCTGGTTAACGGTTTGCTCTGGGGGGCGATGGATGTGGGCAGCGGTATTCCTGATAATCCCCGCGGTGAAATAATTGAAGTATTCTTGGATGCTCTTGATTTAAACCCTTCTTTGCCCATAGCCGAGATAAATGTTGAAAATCCACAGAATACAATAATCTATACCCGTGAGGGAATAGAGGTATGGCTGGGAAATAGTGAGAAACTATCGGGTAAGCTCCAGATATTCGAATCAATTTATTATCGTTTGCTTTCCTCGGAAGAGGAGCTCCTGGAAGGTTATCTAGATCTAAGGGTCGAAGAAGCTCCTGTATTCAGACCTATTGAAAAATAATTTTTGTCCTTAAAAGGAAATATATTATAAATGTGGAATATGTATTCTTAATGATGAAAATGGAAGGCCCGTAACTTAGGGGGTGTGATGTTGGCAAGGCGAGATATCGTTGCTGGAATTGATTTAGGTACTTCCAACGTAAGGGTGATAGTTGGAGAAGTCACAAATGATAACACAATCAATATAATCGGTGTGGGGACAAGCCCTTCTAAAGGAATTAAAAAAGGTGCTATTATAGATCTAGAGCGAACTGTTCAATCTATAACTCAAGCTGTAAGCGAAGCTGAACGGATGGTGGGAGCTAAAATAGAGCTATTCAATGTTGGAATTGTAGGCTCCCAAATCGGGCTAATAAATAATAACGGAGTTGTTGCGGTTACCAGGGAAGACAAGGAAATTACCGAGCAGGACGTGGAAAGGGTATTGCAAGCGTCCAGGGTTATTGCTCTCCCTCAGGACAGGGAAATAATCGATGTCATCCCCCGTGAATTTATTGTCGACGGCTATGATGGTATTCGGGATCCGGTCGGTATGCTGGGAGTTCGATTGGAAGTACAGTCAATGATTATTACCGGTGCTATGACTTCTTTAAGAAATCTTTTACGCTGTTTAAACATGGCTGGCCTTCAGGTGAACGCGATGATCTTAAATTCGTTGGCAAATGGAGAGATTTGCCTCTCCCCCGACGAAAAAGAGCTCGGCGTTTTTTTAATAGATTTGGGAGGTGGGACAACAGAAATTGCGCTTTACCAGCAAGGGGGACTAAAAGATCTGTCTGTCTTACCGGTTGGCGGGGATCATATTACCAATGATCTCGCTGTAGGACTCAGAATTACGTTCGAACTTGCTGAAAGGCTTAAGATAGAGCATGGTTGTGCACTGGCGGAACTGGCTTCCGACCGGAATGAAATTGAGATAGAAGGTATCAGCGGTAAAGAAAAGCGCACAATATCCTCCAGGGATCTCTTTACTTATATCGAACCTCGCTTGCAGGAAATCTTTCAACTTTGCGGTCAGGAGATGGCCCGCATGGGTTTTTCAAATATGCCACCTGCAGGAGTTGTCATTACCGGAGGAGTTTCTCTCATGGGAGGAATCATTGAGCTGGCAGAGGAAGTTTTTCAATGTCCCGTACGCCTAGCTCAGCCGGAATATTTAGGGGTTAAGAGCCCTATCTATTCAACGGCTGTGGGTATAATACATTATGTAAATCGGAACCATTCTTTTGGAAGAGCAATTAAAAGCCCTGAAAAAAAAGGGAGGTTTTTTCACGACCTGTGGCAGCGTATCAGGGCTTTTATCGCGGATATATGGGAATAACATTTTAGAATTATTGTTAACCTGTGGGGAGGTTTAAAGAAAATGAACATTGATTTTGAAATAGAAACGGAGTCTTTTGCCAATATTAAGGTGGTTGGAGTCGGAGGAGGCGGGAGCAACGCTGTTAATCGTATGATTGAAGCGGGATTAAAGGGAGTAGAATTTATAATTGTTAATACCGATGCCCAGGCTCTTGAGCATGCTAAATCGAGTATAAAATTGCAGGTTGGAAGCAAACTTACAGAAGGTCTCGGTTCCGGTGGAAATCCAGAGATTGGGCAGAAGGCTGCTGAAGAAAGTAGGGAAGAAATTGAGTCTATTATAAAAGGCTCGCATATGATCTTTATTACATCTGGCATGGGTGGGGGGACCGGAACCGGAGGCGCTCCCGTTATTGCGGAAATTGCAAAAAACCTTGGAATTTTAACCGTGGGTGTCGTAACCCGTCCCTTTTCCTTTGAAGGCCGCCGGCGTATGGAACAGGCCGATAAAGGCATTAAGACACTCAAGGAAAAAGTGGATACTCTAATTGTTATTCCCAACGATAAACTCCTTCAGGTTGTAGATAAGCGTACCCCCCTAGTTGAAGCTTTTCGTATTGCTGATGATGTGTTAAGGCAGGGCGTTCAGGGGATTTCCGACTTGATTACCATTCCCGGTTTGATTAACCTTGATTTTGCTGACGTAAAGACGATTATGCAGGATACGGGAACCGCATTGATGGGGGTGGGTGTTTCCAGCGGGGAAAACAGCGCGATAGAGGCTGCAAAAGCAGCCATCTTTAGCCCACTGCTGGAAACTTCGATCGATGGCGCCCGGGGGGTTTTGATTAATGTAACGGGAGGCACAAGCCTTAGCTTATTTGAGATTCATGAGGCGGCCGAAACAGTTGCCGAAGCAGCCGATCCCGATGCTAATATCATCTTTGGTGCGGTTATTGATGAGAATTTCAAGGAGGAATCACGGGTTACAGTGATAGCCACCGGTTTTGATAAGAACGAAAAGTTGGCAAAAAAGGAGAGCAAATTCACTCCGCAACAGAATTTTAGCGATACGGATATTGACATTCCTGCCTTTTTGCGGCGCCGCAGGGCGGGTAATTAATCGCATGAAACATCTTCAGGGAAGACCGGAATTTCCGGTCTTTTTTATTCCCGGAAGCCCCTGACCACTTTCCCAGCCCTGGTAAGGCAAGTTCTATAGGTAAAGCAAGTTCTATATCTGCATTAAAAAGAATTGAATTCGGTATGGCCTTACTTCGTTTTTGTTCTTTAACGGGGTTTTTTTTATTTGGAGAGGCATATCTATCTTTACCATTGCAGGTGGGCTTCTATCCATTGTCTACAGTTATCGTAATCTTTACAGTCAATAAGCTTTTTTACCTTGGTGCCAAATTATAACAAATTTTTAATACTGTTCCCGTTATAATAGAAATAGCGGATATTATTATAAAAGGAGTGTGAGCGCTCAGGAGGGGATATGTATATTGACCTGGTCTTATGCTTAAATACAGTTGTAAATTTTTTTTTGCTCTGGCTAACCGGTCTGATTGCGCATCAAAAAACAACTTTTTTTAGGCTTCTCGCGGGTTCTATTACAGGTGCAGCATACCTTTTCGTGTTATTTATCCCAATACGGTTGTTTATTATTGCCGTCTTCGGAAAAGTAATGCTTCCTTTGTTGATGATTTATTTTTCCTTTAGGCCGCGAAAGCTGATACAGGCTATGATATTATTTACCGTTTTTTATTTATGTTCTTTTGCAATGGGCGGTTTTGTTTTTGCTTTTAGCTTATGGGCAAAGTATCCTTTGGATTTCCACCGGGGTGTTTACAACCTTCCGGCACCTTCTATCAAATATCTGATTTTTTCAGGAGCTTTACTTTTATTATTAGCTCGTTGGTTAAAGCCTATTTTGATAGAAAAATTAAATTTTCATCTTCCGGCAACTGCATTGGAACTGGAAATAAGTTTTGGCGGAAAAATTAAAAAGCTGGCTGCCTTTTTGGATACCGGGAATATGCTAAAAGAGCCTTTTTCCGGTTTACCGGTTGCCGTTGCGGCATATCCGGTCATCAAAGAGTTGCTTCCGCAAGAGATATGCCGTGTGCTTAGCAATAATGGTCATATGGATTGGACTCTACTGGAAAAAGCATTAACAAGTATAAATGCTGCTTTTGCATCAAAATATTGTCTCGTGCCATATCGCTCCCTTAACGATGAGGGGGTTCTTTTAGGATTTCGGCCTGAAAAGGCAACATTGCGGCAGGAAAACAGGATTTATAAGTTAAAAGATGGAATAATAATCGGAATTCAGCGGGGAAAAGATGACTTTCCGGCGGAACATGAAGTGTTGCTACCGCTGGAGGTCTGGCGCTCGGCTGATAGTAGAGGGCTGGTTTAAATGAAAAACGGATTGCCAGGAAAATTGAAAATAAGGTTTTTCTTGTTGTATTTTAGCCGTAAGCTTGGTTTAAGCTATGACAGGCTTATCTATTATGTTACTAATAATAAAGCTTTACCTCCTCCCCTATCTTCCCAAGAGGAAGCAGATCTGTTGGAACGCCTCAAAATGGGGGAAGACAAGGTGAGAGGGACTCTTATAGAGCGCAACCTGCGCCTTGTAGTCTATATTGCTCGCAAATTTGAAAATACCGGGGTGGCGGTTGACGATCTGGTATCGATCGGTACTATCGGTTTAATTAAGGCCGTAAATACCTTTGATCCGCATAAAAAAATCAAGTTGGCTACTTACGCATCAAAATGCATTGAAAACGAAATATTAATGTATTTACGGAGAAATAATAAGCTCAAAGTCGAGATTTCCTTTGACGAGCCTCTTAACGTAGATTGGGATGGCAATGAACTGCTTCTTTCCGATGTCCTGGGTACGGAAAATGACCTTGTCATACGCGACCTGGAGGAAGAGGTGGATAAAAAGCTGCTCTATATGGCAATGGAAAAACTCTCGCAGAGAGAAAGAAAGATTACGCAGCTAAGATTTGGGCTGGGAGATGGGCAGGAAAAAACACAAAAGGAAGTAGCTGAGCTGCTGGGTATCTCCCAATCATATATTTCACGCTTGGAAAAGCGCATTATTAAAAGGTTAAAAAAAGAAATTAAAAAAATGGAATGAAATTCTTTGCAGTATAAAAAAAAAATGTGGGGAAATACTTTTATTAGAAGAAGAGGTTTTGCTTCCAGATGGGTTCAAGCGGGAGGATTCTGCATTGAATAAAGTTGAAATTTGCGGAGTAAATACGGCCAAATTACCTGTATTAAAGAATAAAGAAATGCGGAAAATGTTTGTGAGAATGCTGGAAGGTGATAAAGAGGCCCGTGAAAAACTGGTGAACGGAAACCTCAGGCTTGTCCTAAGTGTAATTCAACGTTTCAACAACAGGGGAGAGTTGGTAGATGATCTTTTTCAAGTCGGCTGCATAGGGTTGATCAAAGCCATTGATAATTTTGATCTCAATCAGAATGTTAAGTTTTCAACTTATGCGGTTCCGATGATTATTGGTGAAATTCGCCGCTACTTGAGGGATAACACTCCCATGAGGGTGAGTAGATCTTTAAGGGATATTGCTTACAAAGTATTGCAGGTCAGGGATCAGCTGGCTCATAAAAATTCAAGGGAACCGTCTTTGGAGGAGATCGCAGCTGAACTTACGGTGAGCAGGGAAGAGATCACCCTGGCGCTTGATTCAATTCAAGAACCGGTTTCTCTTTTTGAGCCCATTTATCACGATGGCGGAGATCCCATTTACGTAATGGATCAGATCAGCGATGAAAAAAATCAGGATGAAAAATGGATGGAGATCATTTCTATTAAAGATGCTTTGCAGAAACTGAACGATAGAGAAAAACTAATTTTAACGTTGAGGTTTTACCGGGGGAAAACGCAGATGGAGGTCGCCGATGAGATTGGGATTTCCCAGGCACAGGTTTCCCGCCTGGAAAAATCAGCACTTGGACAGTTAAAAAAGCATATTCAGTAAAGAAGGGGGGATGGATCGGTGAAAAGATCTTCGCATTGTAAATTATTGATGATGCTTTTGTCTTTGAGCCTGCTGCTATTTTGTTTTTCCTTTAATTTTTCATCCCGCGGCGGGGAAGTGGTATTATCATATAACATGAGCAACCTGGAGCGTGGGAATATTTCGGAAATAATGCAGGAAAATGGTTTTCAGGATAATGTTACTTTAATGGTATTCTAGTGCGTTCTGGTGTGATAGGGAACATCTTCGATATATTCGGGATAATCTTTATAGTCATTGCAAATCAGCAAACCTCCGGATGGAATAATCCGGTTTTTTTTTTGCTATGAAGTTTTGTTAAAGTATAATATAATAATAGGGGTGGAAAGTTTTGTAAGAGGGGGTGTTTTATGTGGCCCGCTTAAGCGATTTAAGAGATAGGGACGTGATTAATGTAAATGACGGGAAAAGGTTGGGGGTTATCTCAGACATCGATCTGGATATAGAAAATGGAAAAATTAGGGCCATAGTTTTACCGGGTGCTGGGGGTTTTATGGGTGTTATTGGAAGGAAAAACGACCTGGTGGTGCCCTGGGAAAAAGTGGTTAAAATTGGAATAGATACCATTCTGGTTGATTTTCCATTTGAGGGCCCGGATGTCTGATGCTGGACATACCCGGGTGCTTATAATATAATGAAAAGCGCCCCAACATCTTCAACTTCTCATAATTAGTTTTTGAATGGAAAGGGTGTTATTTCTTGACCGGAGGCGCTGCTTTACCCTTTAAAGAGATCCGGAAAAGGGATGGTAGGATAGTACCATTTGATGCTCGAAAAATCACCCAGGCGATTTTTAAAGCTGCAAGGGCTGTTGGCGGAGAGAATTACTCCCTGGCGGAGGAGTTAACCGACGAGGTAATTAAATATCTTCAGGAACAAACTCTTCCAGGTTTAATCCCCACGGTAGAGGAAATGCAGGATATGGTAGAAAAAATCCTCATCGAAAAAGGACATGCGCGGACAGCTAAGGCTTACATCCTATATAGGGCGAAAAGGACTCGCATCAGGGAAGCCAAATCGGAACTTATGGATGTGGTAAAGGATATACTGCTCGAGGGAAACGGCGAGGAAGAGGATAGCAATTTTTCGCCGGCAGAAAAAATGCACCAGATAGCTCTGGCTGCCAGCCAAAAGTATTATCTCGATAATTTACTTCCCCAGGAAATAGCCGATGCTTATCAAAGAGGGAGTATACACATACATCATCTAGGTTATTACAGTAAAACGCTGGATTCCCTGCATATAGATCTGTTGCCTTTGCTAAAAAACGGCTTTGGGAACAACCGCAACTCTCCTCCCCGTGACTTGTTAACGGTCCTTTTCAGGACGGCTGTTATCCTTCAAAAAAGCAGTTTCGATATGTGTGGCGAACAGTCGCTTCCTTTTTTTGATACGGTTTTAGGAGAAATAATACGCGGTTTTAAAACCAGGCCAACCTTTGCAGAACTTGCGGCAGGTTTAAGGGGATTTTTTTCTTATTTGAGAAGCCTTCCTTGCTTGGGAAACGATGATTATTTGAACTGTAGTATACAGCTCGGTTTGGATACCACCGTTGAGGGTAGGGAAATCACCGGGCTTTTGTTAAAAGAGATTATTCAAAATAAATATAAACGTCCGAAAATCGTTTTTTATCTAAAGAGGGGTATAAATTTAACTCGCGGAGATCCAAATTACGATTTATATGTGTCTGCCCTTCGTACGGCTATGCGAACCGGGAACCCTTCCTTTTGTTTCCTGGATACCTCCTACAACGCTCTTCTCGGGGCAAATACCTGTTATTTCGCCAGCGGGGTGAGGGTTGCCCAAAACAGGCAAGGCCCGCCCGGGGGGAAAAAAAGAGGCAATATAGCAACCGTTACTATTAATTTGCCGCGTCTTGCCCTGACAACGGGCGATCAGGAACTTTTTTTTATTGAATTAGACCGCCTTTTAAGGCTGGGTACTAAGCAGCTTTTACACCGTTTTGAGGTTGTTTCCCTGCTTAAGTGCAAAGATCTTCCCTTCATCATGGGTGAAAAACTGTACCTCGGGAGTGAAAACTTGTTTTACCGCGAAAGTATCAGGGATTCTTTAAAAAATGGCCTGATTACATTGGGCTTTTGTGGGCTGCCTGAAGCTGTTCGCGTTTTATCGGACTGCGAAAAGGGAGCAAAAAACCAGGGCTACAGCCTGGCAGCAGAAATAGTCAAACATATGTCCAGAAGGGTGGAATCTTTTGCCACAGAATACGATCTTAACATTGGACTTCGAGGTGTGGATTGCCGGGGGTTAAGAGGTCTTGCAGAAAAAGACAGAAAGGATTTCGGTGTCGTTAAAGGTGTAACGGAAAAAGATTTTTACCGTTGCTGCTTTGTTTTATTTCAGGAGGACGAGGGATTTGAAAAGAAAGTTGCCTTAGAAGGTGAAATACATAGATGCTGTTCCGCAGGCTATTCGAGCAGGGTAATATTTTCTCCTGGAATGGAAGCGTCAGGGGCAGAGGAAATAATGCTTAAGCTAATGGAGGCGGACATTGGACATTTTTGTATTAGCACTTTTGATGAAGGATTAAACAGATGATAAACAGCGTCCTGAAAACAGTTTGCAAAAACGGGATCACTTATTTCATTTTTCCGCGATGGGAAAAGTACACATTTATCGGTCATGGTTTTTCTTCCCGTCTCGGCGGGGTAAGCGAAGGATCTTTTGCTTCTCTTAACCTGAGTCACAGGGTTGGGGATTTTCCCGGGGCAGTTAATGAAAATCTTAAAAGGTTTCTGGGGATTTGGGAACAAACAACAGGCTCCCTTGTTTGCGGGGAACAGGTGCATGGGACAAGCGTTTTTTCTGTTGAGGAAAATGTTACCTGCAACGATTCCAGCGGTAAAGGAAGGGTGATACCTGCTGTAGACGCACTTGTAACAGCTGTACCCGGGGTGGTGCTGGGCGCATTATCAGCCGATTGCCTCATTTCCTTTTTTTTAGACCCGCTAACCCCGGCCATAGGGTTGGCCCACGCAGGCTGGCGCGGCACCTGCAGCGGGATTCTTGCCGGGGTAGTGGATAGTATGCGGCATTATTTTGGTAGTAAGATCGATCAATTGGAAGTATATTTATCGCCCTGTATCCGGGAATGCTGTTATGAGGTAGGGGAAGAGGTCCTCAATTTTTGCGCTGTTTCTCCGTGGAGGAAAGATATTGTATTTATTCCGGGCATCACCCCGGGCCGCCCTTTTTTAGACTTGCAGAAAACAAATTTTAACATTCTTCAGGGTCTGGGGATTAGGGCTGAAAAGATTTATAGAAGCGGTTACTGTACCTGCTGCAACCAGCACCTGTTTTATTCCTACAGGGGGGCAAAAGGAAGCCCTACAGGAAGACAGATGGGTATATTCTTTTTAAGGTGAAGATATATGAAGGGGAGAAGGAAAAGACAAGGGTATTTAAAAGTAATTGAAGGCAGGAGCCGGAGTCCAAAAGACGGGATAAAAAGAGGGAAAAAACATGTTTATTATCTTTTGACATTCCTGGCTTTTTTTTTGTTGTTCCAAATCTTGGCGGGATGGGTCCGTGCAATTACTCAGCAAAATGTAATCGGCACAGTACTGGCGGAACAGGGCAATGTACCGGTAACTATATCCGTTTCTGGCCTGATTACTTTTGAAGACGAAGTAATTCTTGCCCCGCGTTCCGGTTTTGTATATTATAATGTAAAAGAGGGGGAAAGGGTGCCTGTTGATAAAGGACTGGCACGAATAACGGAATTTCCACTAGAAGAAGAGAAGGAAACGGGCCAACAGGAAAAAGGAGTAACAGGTTACTTATACAGCTTTAAGGACTGGCTATTGGAAGAAAAAACAGAGGATTATTCCCACCTTTTTTCAATTAACAGGGAATATATCGTTTCGGCTCCATCATCAGGCTTAGTGAGCTTTAAGATTGACGGTTTGGAAAAGTATGGTCCAAACACTTATTTCCTTTACCTCAATGAGGATGAATTTGCGGAAAATGTGCCTGAGGGGGAGTATAAAGAATCGGGGGAAAGAGTTGCCCGCCATGAACCCCTGCTACGGATTATTAATAACTACCGCTGGTACTATAGCGTTGTACTGCCTCCCGGCGATGGAAAGTTAATTGCCGATGAAACAAATGTCCGGCTTTGTTTTTCTTTTGCTCCTGAAATACAGGTTAAAGGAGAGCGGGTAGAGAGACAAGAAAGAGATGGCGGCAGTGTGGAGATAACATGGTGTATCGATCATCACCTAAACAACTTATATGCCAGGCGCTGGGCTGAGGCCGAAATACTTTACGATGTTTTAGAGGGGATGGCTATTCCCAAAAGCGCCCTACTGGAGGTTAATGAAAAAAAAGGAGTTTACGTTATTGAAAAAGGGCTGATAACATTCAAGGAAGTTGTTATATTGCATGAAAGTGAAGAAGAACTACTGGTGGAAAACCTGGATCTTTACCATCGGGTGGTCACAGATCCTACGGGCGTGGTAGAGGGGCAGCGTTTTTACTGGTAGAAATATTTAGAGGTGACCTGAGTATGATAAAAGAGAATCTAAGATTAATCCGGGAAAGAATTAAGAAAGCGATTTCCAAGAGGAGTGCAGCTGCGGAAGATATTGTCCTGGTCGCGGTAACCAAGGCTGTAGCGCCTGAAATAATAAACGAGGCCTGGGAACTGGGTATAAATAATTTCGGAGAAAACAGGGTCCAGGATGCCCTGCCCAAGATAGAGTTGCTTCCCCCGGAGATTAAATGGCATTTTATCGGTCACCTGCAAACCAACAAGGTTAGGCAGGTCCTTCCTGTTTTTCAACTTATCCACTCGCTGGATAGTATAAAACTGGCCCGGGCGATACAAAAAGAAGCCCAAAAAACCAATATGATTGCCAATGTTTTGCTCCAGGTTAACATTGGCGAGGAGAAAAGCAAGTACGGTTTCCTGTGGGAAGAGGTGCCGGATGCGCTGGTTGAACTAACAAAATTTAAAAACTTAAAAGTATTCGGGTTGATGGGGATTGCCCCTTATGTACAAAATCCGGAAGAGGTCCGGCCTTATTTCAGGCGGCTTCATGGCCTTTTTAAGGAGATTAACGTGCCGGGGGTTGAGATGAAGTACCTCTCTATGGGTATGAGCAATGATTTTGAAGTTGCCCTGGAGGAAGGGGCAAATATGATTCGAGTTGGAACCGCTTTGTTCGGGAGCAGGGGTTAATCCGCAGCTGAACATATTCTAAGGGGAAATGATTAAATCGTAATCATAGTTTTCCCCGAAAGGGTGATTGCTATTTTCTTCAGGAATGTTGTTGTGGCTTTTTTTGATATACTTCGTTTTTTAATTTTAATACGCATTATATTGAGCTTTTTCCCGGTAAATCCCTATGGTAATAACGTCATTTATCAGTTTGTGGTTTTTTTACGCCAGCTAACAGAGCCGGTTCTGGCTCCTTTTCGTAGCCTGATCCCTCCTCTTAGGGTTGGTGGCGGGGGATACCTGGACTTTTCCCCGATTATAGCGCTAATTGTCCTGGATCTGGTAAGGCGTTTGGTGCTGCAGCTAATATGGTAATTGAGCAACGCGGATCGCGGTTCGCTTAAGGGTTCGCGCAGTCAAGTTCTACTGCTTAGCTCGGGTTTCCGACGGCCTCCCCGTCAGAATCTCCCTTCCGTGGTCGTCTGACGGCAGCCGACGTCCTGTCGGCTGGACCGTCTCCAACCCTCGCTTCGCAGTGAACTTGTAGCTGCGCTGCACAATGCGCTCACCGCGAAGCCGCGTTGCTTGAGGATGTGGGGGGGGAAGCTTCCCGGCTGAATGTTCCGCGGTTGCGGGTAGCGCTGTTGATCTTCTTTCGGCAGGCCTTCTTTGGCCTTTACTTCGCCGGGAACTTTAAGCTTCGCTGTACAAGTTGCGAGCTACCGCAATGCACTTTTGTGGGGATGTTCTTAGATTCTTTTTCATATTTAACAGATTATGTTGCTAGAAAAAAGTGATTGCGGTTTCAATGCACAATTCGCTCACCGCGAGCCGCGTCACTGGAGGACGTGGGGGGAGAAAGCTTCCTGACTAAATGTTCTGTGGTTACGGGTAGCGTTGTCGATGTTCTGTCGGCAGGGCCGTCTTTGGCCTTCACTTCACCGGGAGCTTGCAGCTACAATATGCTAGATGGAGTTGATCTTATGGAAGGGGTTCCTTTTAATTATCCGCTTTCTACTGAAAAGAAATGGGCTTCTTATTTTTGGTCGCTACTAAAAAAGACCGCGGAGCAGAATATAAAACATTGCACTTACTTTGCGGACCCCCGGCAGCAGGAGATTGCCCGCGATCTGTTGCATCATTTTAACAATATACAATGTTTATTTTTTGGGGGGTATCCGGATGCGGAAAGGGTAAGGATATTGGTTAAACCCCTTTCTTCGGCGGCAGGAAAGGAGGGGGATTTCATTTCTTGCCTGGCGCTTTGCGGAAATTTTCCCGAAAGGATTTTAACGCACAGGGACTTTTTAGGAGCGCTGCTCGGGTTGGGTATCAAACGCGAAATGGTGGGAGATATCATCTATACCGGAGGGGAAAAGGCTTATGCTTTTTTGGTAAAGGAGCTGGCCCCATTTGTTCAACAAAATCTGACCAGGGCGGGGCACTACGAGCTGCAGGCAGAAGAAATCGATCTTCAGTTGTTTCCGGCGGAGGCTGAGCCACGCCGTACAAAAGAAATAAAGGGAACTGTCGCTTCGATGAGACTCGATTCTGTTACGGGTCTGGGTTTCGGTCTTTCCCGTTCCAAGATAATACCTTTAATCAAGGGTGAACGGGTTAAGGTGAATCACCAGCTTGTAAAACAGCCATCAAAAGCAGTTAAAACGGGTGACATTATTTCGCTGGCCGGCAGGGGTAGAATCGAAATAATAGAGGAGATGGGAATAAGCCGTAAAGGGCGGATCCATTTATTGCTAAAGAGATATTTTTAATTAAATATTTACATGTTTGGCAGGAAAATAAAGATAATTGTCGAAAATTCTTCTAAGAGTGATTGTCTTTTTTTGTTGTTCTGATGATTTATCAAGGAAAGGGAGATAAGAATGAGTATTACACCTATTGAAATCCAAAACAAAGAGTTTGAAAGGGCATTTCGCGGTTATAAACAGGATGAGGTAGACGAATTTTTAGATCAAATAGCTAAGGATTTTGAACAGGCGTTAAAAGATAAATTAAATCTGGAAGAAAAAATTTCGCAGCTGGAAGAGAAGCTGTCGCAATACCAGAAGCTGGAGAACACACTTCACAACTCTATCATTGTTGCGCAGGAAACAGCCGAGGATGTAAAGCGTAATGCCAATAAAGAAGCTGAGCTAATCCGCAAAGAGGCGGAGAAAGAAGCGCAGCGGGTTATTGACGAGGCCCGCTATAAGGCCAGCCGGATTATAGCCGAACATGAAGAAATATATAAGCAGGCCCAGATATTTAAACTTCGCTTCCGTTCCTTTATCGAAGCCCAGCTCGCCTCTATGGAACTGGAGGACTGGCTGCAGGTGGAAAATGATGATGATGAACTGGAAACCAGAGATGCAGGATAGTTTTTTATTTTAATACCTCTTTACATTCTTTTATTTGACTATGGTTAAAATAAGTTTTATAATTTGTAGAACAGGCCATGAACGGGAGAGTAGATACGGCTTATCCTTTTCAGCGAGCCGGGGATAGTGGAAGACCGGCAGGGAAACCGTATTGAAGATCACCCGGGAGCTCTTATCTTGAAAGCTATCTGCTTTGGCGAGTAAAGATAAGCGTGCAGGCTGGCGTTAAAGCCTTAAGCGGTTACGGTATAATACCGTAACAAGAAGGGTGGTACCGCGGGAAAATCTCGTCCCTCAGAGGAAGGCGGGATTTTTTATTTTAAGTTAAATATCTTATCTAAATAAAGGAGGTTGGAGCCTGGCTAATTAGCAGATATTTGGCCTGATAATGATCTTCGGGCATTCTTATAGAGACCAGGCGGTTGCTTATGGATTACAGCAGCACATTAAATCTTCCCAGGACTAATTTTCCAATGCGGGCAGGGCTGGCAAAAAAGGAGCCTCAGATATTGGAAACATGGGAAAAGCTTGATCTTTATCAAAAAATGAGGGAAAACAGGAAAGGTTCCCCGAAGTTTATCCTTCACGATGGCCCGCCTTACGCCAACGGCAGTATCCATATGGGGACAGCCCTGAACAAAGTTTTAAAGGATATTATTAATAAATATAAATATATGCGTGGGTATGATGTTCCCTATGTCCCCGGATGGGATACTCACGGTCTGCCTATTGAACACCAGGTTATTAAGAACAAGAAAATTAACAGGAATGATATCACCGAGCTGGAGTTCAGGCGTATGTGCCGTGAATATGCCCTGCAGTACCTCGATATTCAGCGCGAGCAATTTAAAAGGCTCGGTGTTATCGGCGATTGGGAAAATCCCTACGTGACATTAAAACCGGATTACGAAGCTACACAGATCGGGGTATTTGGAAAGATGGCGGAGAAGGGTTATATCTATAAAGGACTAAAGCCGGTTTACTGGTGTCCCCAGTGTGAGACCGCCCTGGCTGAGGCAGAGATTGAATATGCCGAGCGCCGTTCGCCTTCAATATATGTAAAATTTCCTGTAACCGATAATCTCGGTTTGTGGGATGAACGATTTCGACCCGCATTTGTTATGATCTGGACCACTACGCCCTGGACCATTCCGGCCAACCTGGCAATTGCCATGCACCCGGATTACAATTACGTTCTGGTGCGGGCAGTAGATGAGTATTATCTTTTGGCTGAAGAGTTGTTAAAGGATGCCTTTGCCGCTATTGGATTGGAGGAGGGGGATATATGCGGCAGATATAAAGGGAGCGAACTCGAGGGGCTTGTTTGTCGCCATCCTCTTTACGATCGCAGCTCCAAGGTGCTTCTGGCCGATTATGTCACCCTTGAGCAGGGAACAGGTTGCGTTCATATTGCTCCCGGTCACGGGCTGGAGGACTATGAAACAGGGCTGCAGTATGATCTGCCTATCTATGCCCCTATGGATGGAAAGGGTATTTTTACTTCGGAAGCGGGTGAATTTGCCGGGTTGCGCTATGATGAAGGGAATAAGGCTGTTACTGCAGCGCTGGAAAGGGAGCATGTGCTTTTAAAACTGTCATTTTTGACTCACCAATACCCCCATTGTTGGCGCTGTAAGAAAGAAGTGATTTTTCGCGCTACCGAACAATGGTTTGCCTCAATACAGCAGTTTAGAGAAGATGCTCTACATGCTGTTAAGGAAGTAAACTGGATTCCCTCCTGGGGAGAGGGAAGGATGAATAACATGATTGCCGAAAGGCGTGACTGGTGCATTTCCCGGCAGCGGGTTTGGGGAGTTCCGATTCCGGTCTTTTATTGTGAAAGCTGCGGTGAGGCCCTCTTAACCCCGGAAAGCGTCGCTGCGGTGCAGGAAATTTTCAAAAAAGAAGGTTCCGATGCCTGGTTCTTCTACAAAGCTGAAGAGATCTTACCGGAAAATATCAGCTGTTCTTCCTGCGGCGAAAGAAAGTTTCGTAAGGAGCAGGATATCATGGATGTCTGGTTTGATTCCGGTTCGAGCCATGCAGCTGTAGTAAATCAGAGGGAAGAGCTAAACTGGCCGGCGGATCTCTATCTTGAAGGAAGCGACCAATTTCGCGGATGGTTCCAATCCTCGCTTTTAACGGCGGTAGCCGTAATGGGCAAGCCTCCTTACCGGAACGTTCTCAGCCACGGGTGGGTTGTGGACGGTGAGGGGAGAAAAATGTCCAAATCCCTGGGCAATGTAATTGTTCCCGAGGATGTTATTAAAAATTATGGTGCTGATATTCTGCGCCTCTGGGTTTCCAGCGCCGATTTTACGAGCGATGTTCATCTCTCCAGCGATATTTTAAAACAGCTCTCCGAGATTTACCGTAAAATACGCAACACTTGCAGGTTCCTTCTGGGCAACTGCAGCGATTTTGTTCCGGAGCGCGACCGGGTTGATTACAGCCAGCTGGAGGAGATCGATCGCTGGGCGCTGCACCGTTTATATAAGCTGGTCCAAAAAACTACCAGGGCCTTTGAGAATTATGAGTATCACCAGGTGTTTCATGCACTGCATAACTTTGCTGTAGTGGATATGAGCAATTTTTATTTTGATATCACCAAGGATCGCCTTTATGTCCTTGCTGAAGATTCGCGTTCTCGCAGGGCTGTTCAAACGGTACTGGCAGAGGTTCTCCAGACCCTTACGCTTTTGATCTCTCCGGTGCTCTCTTTTACTGCTGAAGAAATCTGGTCCTATATCCCCTTTAAAAATGGGGAGAGCGTGATGCTTGCATCCTGGCCTGATTTACCCTCTTATTATCAAGATGAGGAGCTGGCTGAACGCTGGGAGGTAATTTTGCAGTTGCGGGAAGAAGTCAACCGCTCTCTTGAGTTGGCCAGAAAGGAGAAAATTATCGGCTCTTCTTTACAGGCCCTCGTGGAGCTCTATCCGGATGATGAGTTGTATGGAAAATTAGCGGACTATGAGTCCCTTCTCCCCGCCGTTCTAATTGTATCTTCAACCCGTTTGCATGAACCGGGTGTTGAGCCCGAAGGCGATTTTATTTCGGCGCAGGAGCTCGGTTTGCGGTTAAAAGTAGAGCCGGCGCCGGGAAAAAAATGCCAACGGTGTTGGGTATATTCTCCTACGGTGGGGCAGGACAAGGAAAATGAAGAGGTATGTTCACGCTGTGGGGAAATCCTTTCCAACTTCCGCTCGGGTAATTAATATTTATATTCCTGGGGAAAATATATCTGCGAGGAAAAAGAGAAGGATATTAAAAAAACAGATCCATAAACTGTAAAGAGGGATAAGCATTTGCCATTTTGATAACGAAAACAGCGGCGAATTCAAAAGTGAAGGTCACCAGTTATTCCTGCTGGAGCAGATTATGGAGCTTTCCCAGAGGATAGAGAAATTCAACCTGGCGGAGTATATGAACCTTTTAAATAATCCCCGACGCTATATGATGGTTAATTTCTTGGGTGGCCTTTGCCGCGGTTTTGGGATTGCTCTGGGGATGACTATCCTTGGGGCATTTGTCCTTTATATTTTACAGCGGCTCGTAGTTTTAAAACTGCCGGTAATCGGGGATTTTATCGCCGAGTTGGTTCGCATTGTGCTTACCTATATTTAAAAAGAATTGGTAATTCCCATCAGTAATTTATTAACATGACAAGTTTTGAGCAGTGGTTTTCGTAGGCAACTGCCTCATCATATTTAAGAAAGAGGTTGAAGATGACCGATTTGGATTTGGAATACTATTCCCGTTTGCTGCAACAGGAAAAGGATAGCCTTTTGAGTTTTCTAGCGCTGGAGGGTATGGGTAAGCACGTTTCTTTTAAAGACAGCATCGAAGAGCTCTCCCTGGTAGATAATCACCCTGCAGATACCGGTTCAGAGCTTTATGAACGCTCTAAGGATTTATCCCTGCATGAAAAACGTTTAAGAAACCTGCAGGATATTGAAAGTGCCCTGGAACGTATTGCAGACGGGAGTTACGGCCGATGTCTGCATTGCGGGCAGCAGATTGAAAAGGAACGCTTGGAATCTTTGCCCAGTGTTTCTTATTGCTTAAAATGTAAGGAGGAGCTGGAGAAAGTAAGTAGGGAGAGTAAAGACCGCCCTGTTGAGGAGCATCTCCTTTACCCTCCGTTTAAGCGGACTTTTTTAGATGGGAAAAACTTTGTCGGTTATGATGGAGAAGATGCCTGGCAGGAGGTGGCCAGGAACGGTTCCGCCGATTCCCCACAGGATGTGCCGGGTACAATGGGTAATCCCGCCTATGTCGATTCTGAGGAAAAAATCGGCGCTGTTGAAAGAGTAGATAAGCTGGCTTCGACCAGAAACCGGGAAAAAATTATTGAGGAGGAAGAGACGGATTCAGAGGGGAGAAAAGATCACTAACGAGGATAAAAATAAAGAGGCCGGGGTGTATTCATCTTTAATTGTCAGGGCTGTCGGGAACCGGATTAAAGCTCTCCACTTTTCGGATGGTGCATTCTTTTTTCTGGCGTTTCTTGTTTTTGCCTGCGACCAGTTAAGTAAATTATGGGTTAGGCGCAGTTTATTACCGGGCGAGACCTTGCCCTTGATACCGGATATTTTTCATATAACCTATGTGCGCAATCCCGGCGCTGCTTTTGGACTCTTTGCCAACCAAACTCCGTTTTTTATCGCCATTTCCTTGTTGATGGTCGCGGTAATCCTTCTGGGAGGGCGTTTTTTATCCGGGCGTTTTTCTTTAATTCGTTTGGCTCTTTCCTTGCAGCTGGGAGGGGTGCTGGGAAACCTTAGCGATCGCATTAGGTTGGGTTCTGTAACGGATTTTCTCGATTTTCGTTTCTGGCCGGTTTTTAATATTGCTGACATTGCCCTGGTGATAGGAATTGTCCTGTTAATTATCAATCTAATATATAATGAATCCTTTTTTTATGAGAATAACGGCAGGGCGTAAATTGCTGCGCCGGGCATAAAGCAATAGGAAAGGATCTTAGAAGAAAGGTTTCTATGGAAAAGAAGATTCATATTGTAAAGAAATCTGAGGAGGGTATGCGCCTCGATCATTTTTTATCCGCCAGGGAGCCGGATTTATCCAGATCCTTTTTGCAAAAACTCTGTACCGGGGGTAATGTCTGGGTAGGTGAGCAACTGCAGAGAAAATGCGGTTACCGTGTAAAGGAAAACCAGAGCATTAAGATTTCTATACCGCCCCCGGAGATTATCACTGCCAAGCCCGAAGATCTGCCCCTTGATATCATCTATGAAGATAGCGACCTGCTGGTAGTGAATAAACCCAGTGGGATGGTAGTTCATCCTGCTCCCGGGCACCACAGCGGCACCTTGGTTAATGCCCTGCTTTCACACTGCGATGTTCTTTTTACTCTGGGCGATCGGATACGGCCAGGGATTGTACACCGTTTGGACAAGGATACGAGCGGCCTTCTGGTGGTGGCAAAAAATGAGCCGTCTTTCAGGGTTCTTTCTGCGCAGATTAAGGCCAGGCAAATGAAAAGGGAGTATCTCGCCATTGTTCATCGACTCCCTCCCGTCGATGAGGGAACTATCGATCTGCCTCTGGGGAGGGATTATCATAACCGCAAAAAAATAGCTGTCAGGAAAAACGGTACAGGACGCCGGGCGGTAACCCATTTCAAGGTTTTGGATAAGAAGGGGCCTTTCTATCTGCTTTCTTTAAGGCTTGAAACAGGGAGGACCCACCAGATCAGGGTACACCTTTCCTATATAGGCTGTCCGATAGTGGGAGATCCTCTTTATGGGCCGAAGCGTTCTCCTTACAATAAATATGGACAATTTTTGCATGCCAGGACTTTGGGTTTTAAACATCCCCGGAGTGCAGAATACCTGGAGTTTACTGTTGAACCAGGGGAGGAATTTTCAGACCTTTTGAAATATGGGGGAAAAATATAATGCGTTTAAGAAAAATTATGGATGAAAACGGCATCAGGAGGGCTTTAACCCGGATTGCACATGAAATAGTTGAGCGAAATAAAGGTACTGAAAATTTGGTTATCGTGGGCATAAAACGCAGAGGTGAGCCTCTGGCGCACCGGCTGGCGGACGGTATTAAGAAAATTGAAGGTTTCAGGCCTCCCGTTGGGCTGCTCGATATTACGCCCTACCGTGATGACAGGGAATGTGATAATGCACAGGGCGCAAAGGAGGGGGCAGCTTTTCTGCCGCTTGTTATTACCGGAAAGACGGTTGTCCTGGTAGATGATGTTCTCTACACCGGCCGTTCTGTAAGGGCCGCAATGGAGGCCCTGATGGATAGGGGGAGGCCACAGCTAATCCAGTTGGCGGTGTTGATTGACCGTGGGCACAGAGAGCTGCCTATCAGGCCGGATTTTGTAGGGAAAAACGTTCCCACCAGTAGAAGTGAGAACATCGCTGTATGTTTGGCAGAGGTTGATGCCAAGGATGAGGTTTTAATTATAGAAGATGGAAAACAGGAGAACACCCGCTAAGGGATTTCCCCCAGCGGCTGCAAACGCCTTTTTATTATAAGATGGGTTTTGCCAATTTTCCTGAACTTGAGCCTCCCGAAGGTGTCAGTGATACGATATAACTGTTCAGCTATGCGCAAGATTGTCATCCTGAGCGTTAGCGAAGGATCCTTGTCCTGAGAAGAGCGAAGGATCCCGACTCTTCACTACGTTCAGAGTGTCAGGTGCTGTGACTTTTCGCACACCTACACCTGCCGTTCCCTATGCACTTTTTGTGTTTGCTCTGTGCAGTTACGAAGCGATTAGCAAAAAGATATATCGACACTCCGGACGCCGGGCTATTGCCGGCGCTGTTTTAATAGCGGCCGGATTACCTTTTCATCCGGCGTGACGTAGATAGTCTTCTGATTTTTATAAGTTACCATCCCTGGCTTAGCGCCGGGGATGCGCCGGACGTATTTTACCTGTGTATAATCCACCGGAACATTTGAAGAGTGAACACCACGGCTGTAGTAAGCTGCCAGGAGGGCAGCTTCTTTTATTGAATTCTCATGAGGGTTAACCGACCTGATAACAACATGGGCTCCGGGCATATCTTTGACGTGCAGCCACAGGTCGTTTTTTGAGGCAAAATTCCCCACCAGATAAGCGTTCTGGCGATTATTCCGGCCGATGCAGATTTCCTCTCCCCCGGAAGACGTAATAACAATTGGATTAAAAGAAGGCTTTTTCCGTTGATAAGGTTTATTCTTGCGAGGCAAATAGCCCGCCTCTTCAAGCTCTTCCTTTATTTCGAGCAGAGACTGCAGGTCACTCTTTTCCAAAAAATAGAGCACGCTTTCCAGGTAAGCTATTTCCTTTTGAGTCCCTTCCAGTGTGCCGGATATTTTCTTTTCCCCCTGCCGTGCCTTGCGGTATTTTTTAAAATACCGCTGCGCGTTTAGAGATGGTGAAATTCTGGGATCCAGCTCTATTTTAATTTTTTCTCCCTGCTCGCTGTAGATGTCGTCCAGGTTTATTTCACGGGCCTTAGGAGGAATTTGATGCAAATTCATAAGGATAAGCTCCCCGCATTTGCGGTAGTAGTCCGCTTCTTTTGATTTTTTTAGCTCTAAGAGCTGCTTTTTTTCCTTGTTGCGGCATTTTTTTAATGACTGCTTTACCTGCCGAAAGAGCGTAGAGTATAAACTATCTTTCGCTTCAACTTTTTCTTTGTAGTCATAATAATCGTCTAACAGCGCGCTGATGGAGCTGTACCCACGTTTGTTTTTTGTACCTTTTCCTTCAGGATTGATAACGGAATAGTCCAGGGGGTTGCCCAGATCGTCCAAAAGAAGTGTAGGTTCCCATTTTTTTTCAGTGTAGATTTGAAAAAGTTCCTGCATTTTTTCCCATAAAAACCGGGTTGAGCTCTCCGTCAAGTTTTCCAGAAGCGGTTTTTTTGCCTTTACGGCAATTTCATCTGCCAGAAAAGGGCTCAGTCCCTGGATGTTTTCCAGGAGAAACCTGCTCGTGGGTTTACCCTGCGATCTTCTAAGCTCATGTTGAAAAAAATCGTAGTTCAGCGCGTAGGGGTGGAGCTTCTCCTGTGCCGGCGGAGGAAAATAAGTATGGCGGGGCATGAGCGTCCGAAAACGGTTTATCGAAGGCGGTACGGGCTTGATTGTCCCGAGGATGGTTTGTTTTCCTTCTTCGTCCGGGGTATTGAGCAGGATAATATTACTGTGACGCCCCATAATTTCTGCAACCAAAGTTTTTTGTACTTCCTTTCCGCTTTCATTTATAACAGAGAAATTTAAATAAAGGATCCTCTCCAGGGGAGGTTGCTCCAGGGAAACGATGATCCCGTTAACCAGGTGCTTGCGCAGCAGCATGCAGAAGGCGGGGGGGGATGCAGGATGATCGAAACGGCGTTCAGTAAAGTTTATCCTTCCCCTTTGTGCATGAGCGGAGAAAAAGAGGGGCCCTTTCTGCCTGGTCCCTTTGAAAAAAAGCAGCAGATCTGTGGGATTTAGCTGGTATATTTTACTTACTGCAGCCCCCGGCTTAATCAATCTCTCTTCTATTTCTGTCGATACTGCCTTCAATACAAAAGCATCAAAAGCCATACTTTTTCCCCTCACAAAAGATTTCAAGATCAAATTATTTCCCTATGGTTTTAAAACAACGGATTCGTACTTATTTATTAGTATAAATGCTGCCTTATAAAAAAGCAATCATCCATAAAACTATGG
>DUQX01000017.1 GCA_012837615.1 Bacillota bacterium
CGGGCAAAATTAAAAATTCTTTGGAGGGAATAAGTTGCTGCGGGTGGAGAACCTTTCTACTTATTACGGAAATATACAAGCCTTAAAAGGTGTAAGCCTCAAAGTGGAAGAAGGAGAAATAGTGTCTTTAATTGGGGCAAATGGGGCAGGTAAAACAACAACGCTGCTTACTATTTCCGGATTGTTAAAGCCTGCAGAGGGGGAGATCTATTTTCGAGATAAAACAATTAATCATGTGCCTCCCCATGATATTGTGAAAATGGGTATATCTCATGTGCCGGAAGGCAGGCGTGTTTTCCCCCGGCTTTCCTTGATTGAAAACCTAAAAATGGGTGCGTATACAATAGCTGATAAAAGTGCCGTCAACAGGGATATAGAGATGGTATTTGATACTTTTCCCCAACTAAAAGGCAGGGAAAAACAGGCTGCGGGAACATTGAGCGGCGGAGAGCAGCAAATGCTGGCAATCGGGCGAGCTCTTATGTCTCATCCACAGTTATTGTTGCTGGATGAGCCTTCTATGGGGCTTGCTCCGATTATCGTAAAAGAAATATTTCAGATTATCCGGGAAATTAATAGTAAGGGTACAACTATATTGCTTGTGGAGCAGAATGCTCATATGGCATTAAGCATTGCCCATAGGGGCTACGTACTGGAAACAGGACGAGTGGTTTTACATGATAAAGCTTCTTCTTTGTTGCAAAACGAACAAGTCCGTAAAACTTACCTCGGTGAATAACCCCCATCAAAGAATGTTCCCCTCCACTATTTGCCGGAAGGGAATGCCTCCTCTTTATTTTACTCTGTTAAGCAATCTTTTCCGTATAGCTCCATATTACTCCAATTTATTGGTTCCAGTAGATGACCCGGGCTTCAAATTCATTTTTATTTTATAAACCCAGATAAGTTTTCCTTATAAAATTGCTTTCAAGAAGTTCCATGTTTATGTGTAGTGGGGGAGTAAAGAAGAAGGCCTTGTTCTAAAAGCGGGCCTTTTTTAGGATTAATTTTTAGGATTAATCAATCTTTAGAAATGATTAAATTGAGAAAATTCTGGTGCAGGAATATAAGTATTAAATAGCGAAAACTCATAAATGTATGATTATGTTTTTTATATTAGATAAATATTTAAAAAGGATTTTACCATAGTGTGTCGAACAAGAATAAAGGGTTGCATCTTTAAAATTTATCAGGGTTGTCCGAAAAGTATACCATGATTTTATAGGAGGAATGTTTTTGTGAAAATTGCTGTTTCAGGCAAAGGAGGAGTAGGGAAGACAACTGTTGCGGCAAACTTAATTTATCTCTTTGCTAAAAACGGTTATCATGTTATCGCTGTGGATGCCGATCCCGATGCCAGCCTGGGGCTTACCCTGGGTATAGATCCCAAAGAACTTGCAGTGGTGACACCCCTGGTGGATATGAAAGAAGTAATTGAACAAAAAAGCGGGGGCGGGGGGGCTTTTTATAACCTCAACCCCGATGTCGAAGATGTTATTGACGACTATAGTTTACAAAAAGGAAAGGTTAAGTTTTTAATCATGGGAGGTATTAAGCAAGGCGGTTCTGCATGTTATTGCCGGGAGAACTCTTTTCTGAATGCCGTCCTTAATTCTTTGCTGCTGGATAAAAAAGAGGTTGTTGTTTTGGATATGAGTGCCGGTATCGAGCATTTGACACGGGGAACGGCACGGGGAGTCGATATGATCCTCGTGGTTACAGAGCCGACCAGGGCAAGCGTTAAGACCGCGCAGGTGGTTAAACGGCTTTCGTCGGATCTGGGTATACAAAAGGTGAAAATCTTAGGTAACAAGGTGCGAAGGGAAGAGGAACGGAAGTATCTAGAAGATAATTTCTCCCCGGAAGAAATTATTGGTTATCTGCCATTTGAAGACAAGGTATGGGAGTGTTCGATGGTGGATTCTCCTGAGAGCTTTGAGGAAGAAAACCTTATCGATGGTATTAACGATGTTTATCGTCAGGTTGTAGGGGGGATCGAGGAGGTGAAAGAAAAACAGCAATTATAGTATTCATGGTGGATTTGTAAACCGATTAAATAACCTAAAGAGGAGGTTTGGAAAAAGTTATGGCTGATAAGAAAGCAGATAAGAAGAAAGATCGCAACAGAAG
>DUQX01000107.1 GCA_012837615.1 Bacillota bacterium
CCGGCATAATAATCCGGCGAAAGCACGTTCCTGATAATCCCCTCCGGAGGGAGCAAGGATCCGGTTTTACCGCTTTCCAGATAATATAATTTTCCTCGTATTTTCACTGAGTTGTTAGTTTACCTCCACTTTTCCTTAGAAACAATGGGATCCGTAATTCCTATCCAAGTCTGCCTATAATATAATCTACGATGAGGGCATATATTAAAGGCATGTAATGGCTAAAGAGGGCTACTACAACAGATGCATCCAGAGTATTTATCCAGTACTTAGTTGGGATCAAAGATATAAGCGCTATGATTATAAATACAATAATGACACCTTTTAAAGCACCTAACAGGCCCCCCAGAAGAATATTGATCATGCCTATAATGGGAATTCTATTTAATAGCTTCAGCTTTCCGGAAAAAAAGGACAAGAGAAAATAAACTAATGCAAATGCCAGCAGGAAAGAAATTACGTTGAACAATACCCCCGTCAGCCAAAGCGATGTGTCACCGTTTGAGACTAGAACAGAGATAACTCCATCCAGCTTGAAGTATTTTTCCAGGCATATTTTTATTTCGCCGCTCCAGAAAAGAGCCAGGTAAAGGGCGATAAACAGACTTGCCATTCCGACAATCTGGCGTACAAGACCATACCGCAAGCCATTATAAAAATTTAAGATCAAAATAAAAACAAGTGCATAATCAAGCCAGTTCATTATCTAGATGTTTACCTTTTCCTCCTCTTCTCTTTTTTTAAGGATAAAAGATCGCTGGCCAGGTTTAATGATGCTAAAATGGCTATTTTTTGCAGGCTCAAACGGGGATATTTTTCAGTTAGTTCTTTCATTAAAGCATTGACATGTCCTTCAACTTCGAAGATATGCTTATGAGAGGACGGGCTACGAATGATATATTTCTCACCCAGAATATTTATTGTAACCCGTTTTTTCTCCCGCTCCTCTGTCATTTACTGTCCTCCCGGATATTATTACTAAGTGCCAAGGTTTCCTGACCATCAAAAACCAGATCTACCATGTGCACGCAACTATTTGAGGCTCCAAGCAGTTGGGCAATATACTTCTTTGACATTCCGGATAGCAACTTCCCTTCTAACTGTTTCATATAAACCGCCGCCTCTTTGCAGACGGGATCGGGAGCTCTTAAAAGGCCCCCGCGAGCGCTTTTCACGCGGTGGGTGTCCCTTTCCAGTTCCAGATCAACGGCAACTCCATGGAAAGAGTCGTTGATGTGCCCGCCAAGATGGTATAAATCTCCGTAGAGGCTCAAAATCTGGCTTTTCATACGGTTAAAAAGGATTCCCCCCCGCGTACTGTAGCCGATGTATTCATACCAGCCAAGGCTTACCCGGTCAAGATTACTAAAGAAACAGCAGGTATCTTTATAAAAATCTGTCCAGTACTGCTCGTAAGAAGCCGGTGTGTATCCCCTCTCTTCCAAAAGAAAGGTTTCAGCCTGAATAATACCCCGAACAGCCTCTGCAAAAAGCTCGCCGGCAAAAGGATCCTGCAGCGGTTGGAGAGCTTTGCGCATGTTACCTCCGCTACCGAAATAAGCCTCCATACCCACCATATCCGGTATATCCAATGCTTTGTAGCCTGCTTCATCTGGAGTTCGGTATATCTCCCAAACCGCTTTCTGTACGATTAAAGTTTTAGGATTAACCATTAACCGCGCGCAAACCTCACGGTCAGTCCCGCAGTAAGTTACCTCCGACAATAGATTTTGCTCTTCCATACGGACAGAAGAATGCCAGTTGCGCTGAAAAATACACTGCAAATGAACCCCTCCCTGAACGCATAGTCTAGTACAGTTTTATACTGGATTTACCGCCTGGATTCAGCGTCAGTAATAAAAAGTAGTGCCCTGCCTGTTCCGTACTATTTTCATATTACTATTCGCTAACCTTATTTCTGACTCCTTCTTTTATATTTTCCTGAGGGCTGCATTATACTTTTGGGAGAGCTGTTTTTCGATAGCGCCCAGTATATTGTCTATCTCTTCGTCTTTGAGGGTTCTCTCGCTGTGACGGAATGTAAGAGCAAAAGCGATGCTTATCCGGCCTTCCGGTACCTGCTTTCCACTGTAAACATCGAATAACTTGATATCTTCCAGCAGAACACCGCCTAATTCCTTAATCTCTTGCAGGATATCCCCTGCCCTTGTACTTTGCGGCACAACAAAGGCCACATCCCTGTAAACCGAAGGGAAACGAGGCAGCTGCTTAAAAGAAGGTATTAAGGATGCGGCGCTGAAAAAGACCTCCAGATTTAATTCTGCCAGGTAAATATCCTGTTTTAAATCATTGTTCTCAGCTATTTCAGGATGTAAAGCCCCCAGAAATCCGGTTTCCTTATTATTCACAAACAATCTCGAACCTCTGCCGGGATGCAAGAGCGGAATGTTATCCTGTTCCCAGCGGTAATCATTCACGCCGAGGTTTTCCAGCAGTACTTCGAGGATACCTTTCAAATAATAAAAATCAATGGTACCGGGCGGTACCTGCCAGTCATATTGCGGGACCTTACCGCTGAGAGCAAGTGCAACCATCAGCTTTTCAACAGGCAGCTTCTCCTTCCCAACGGGAGGGATAAAAACTTTACCCAATTCGAACAGAAGTTGGTTGTCTATCTGCCGGTTGAAGTTATATTGCATCACCTGCAAAATTCCGGGAACCAGCGTAGTGCGCAGTACTCCCTGTTCTTCGGTAAGGGGATTTTGAATTTTTACCGCATTGCGCAGAGGATCTCCCGCAGGCAAGTTGAGTTTATCAAAGAAGCGCGGGTTTATAAAAGAAAAGGTGATAATCTCCTGGAGACCGCAAGCAACCAGAGTATTCTTGACCTTGTCCATTATCTTTCGTTCTTTTGAAAGTCTCCCGCTCGTTAAAACACCAACCGGAAGCCTTACCGGTATTTTATCGAAACCTTTTAAGCGCGCGATTTCCTCGATTAGATCCTCCTCGATATTCAAATCCCGGCGAAACGAAGGAACTTCTACCGAGAAAACACCGCCTGTTGAAGTTCGACAAGGGCTAGAGCCGGCATCTAAACCTGCAGGAGCAGGGCGGAACCTTACATTTAGGCCCAGCCTGTTTAAAATATCCTCGATTTCATCCCTGTCGACACTATAACCGAGGACTTTTTCAACCCTGGAAGTTCTCAATTCTATGCGCGGCATGCTATACGGTTTGGGATAGTTATCGATTATGCCGCGGCAGATAACACCCCCGGCCGTTTCCTGAATAAGGCGTACCGCCCTGTTCTGGACAAAGATCGGCCCTTCAGGGTCAACACCTTTCTCATATCTCTGTGATGCTTCCGAAGGCAAATTCATCTTACGGGCTGTCATACGGATATTCATGGGGTTGAAGCAGGCCGCTTCCAGCAACAGCCGTTTTGTTGTTGTCGTTATCTCGGTATTCTCTCCGCCCATCACTCCAGCCAGCCCCACCGGCACCCGATCATCCGCTATAACAAGCACCTCGGGATCCAGCTTTCTTCTAATACCATCTAATGTCACGATCTCCTCGCCGGGAGCAGCACGGCGTACAATAATCCGCCCTTTTTGCAGTTTATCGTAATCAAAGGCGTGCATGGGAAACCCTGTCTCCCACATGACATAGTTCGTAACATCCACCAGATTATAAATTGAGCGAATTCCGGCAGAAAGCAATCTCAACTGCATATTTAACGGGGAAGGCTTGATTTTAAATCCCTCCATCACTCTAGCGGTATAGCGGGGACATAGTTCGGTTTCAAGAATTTGAACTTCCGCCAGTTCATGGATATCCCTGCCGGTTTCTTCTACCGCGCTTTCAGGAAGTTTTATTTTCTTTCCTGTAAGTGCTGCGACCTCGCGGGCAACTCCCAGTAATCCCAGGCAGTCAGCCCGGTTGGGAGTAAGTTCAAGTTCCAGAACAGGCTCATTGACAAAGAGGACGTCCGCGAGCCTGGTTCCCGGGGCGCATTCCTCGTCTAAAATGAGAATGCCTTCCTCGGCGCCGTTGAGTTCGAGCCCCAACTCAGCCGCTGAACAGAGCATCCCCTCGGAAGATATCCCTTTTATTTCAGCAATCCGGATTTCCCTGCCGTCAGGCAAAACAGAACCGGGAAGTGCAAGGGCAACAATGTCACCCTTTTTAATATTCCAGGCTCCACAGATGACTGACAAAAGGGCATCCCCGGCATTTACCTTCACCAGTTGAAGTTTATTACTGGTGGGATGCAAAGACAGATCTTCAATTTTTCCAGCCACGATCTTGTCACTGAGGGGAGCAAAAATCTGAATATCTTCGACTTCTATTCCTGCCATCGTCAACCGGTTTGCCAACTCTTCCGGAGAATAAGGGATTTCTACATAATCCCGAAGCCAGTTATAAGGTACTTTCATAATCAGCAATACCCCCTTGTTTAACAAATCTTACAATATTCGTTCATCTTAACATTGGCTTAACATACGTAAATCATTGGTATAGAATAAACGTATATCTTCAATACCGTATTTGAGCATGGCTATTCTCTCCACACCCATTCCAAAAGCGTATCCTGTCACTTCTTCCGGATTATAACCGGACACTCTCAAAACGTGCGGGTGTGACATGCCCGAACCAAGTATCTCCAGCCACCCGGTGCCCCCGCAAACACGGCATCCCTTGCCGTTACATACGATGCAGGAAATATCCACTTCGGCACTGGGTTCCGTAAAAGGGAAAAAACTGGGGCGCAGGCGTATCTCCCTATCTTTCCCAAACATCTCCCTGACAAAAAGGAGCAGCGTTCCTTTAAGATCGGCCAGGGTAATCCCCCTATCCACCACCAGACCCTCTACCTGGTGAAACATGGGTGAATGGGTTACATCATCGTCCCTGCGGTATACTTTGCCCGGAGAGATAATACGTACGGGAAGTTCCGGGGCCTGGGCTTCCATGGTGCGCACCTCCACAGGGGATGTATGGGTACGCAAAAGAACCTCAGGGTTAATATAAAAAGAGTCCTGCATATCCCTGGCAGGATGCTCACGCGGCATATTAAGCGCTTCAAAATTATAATAGTCAAGTTCTACATCAGGCCCTTCCGCTATCTTAAAACCCATGCTGGTAAAGATTTCTTCAATTTCTTCCAAAACAAGTGTTACAGGATGCTTGCCCCCGATGCTAAATGACCTTCCGGGAAGGGTAACATCAATACGCTCCTTTTCCCAGCGATCGGCGCTATGTTTGTTTTCAAACTCGCCTCTCTTGTCAACGAACGACCGCTCGGCATTTTTTTTCAGTTCGTTGAGCAGTTTGCCCAGCAGCGGCCTTTCCTCAGCAGATACCTCGCCCATACGGCGCATAAGCAAGGTTATCTCACCTTTCTTGCCGAGATAACGGACACGCAAATTCTCAAGTTCTTTTAAGTCAGAGGTAGATTTCAGATCTTCGGCAAGTTTTGCCTTCAGCTTTTCTATTCTTTCACGCATATCTTACGGCCCTCCATCTATCCATTATTATCTTTTAAGCTAAAAAACTTTCGTCCTTCCTTATGGGACGAAAGTTTTTCGCGGTACCACCCAATTTAGCTCCACTGGAGCCCTCATTTATATGATAACGGTAAAAGCCGAACCAGCCTACTGGCAGTTTTTGCTTTCAGCTGTCAACTCCGGGGCGAACTTCAGCAAGAACTTCCTCAGGAGGCTTGCAGACAAAGGCCTCCCTTTCTGCAGATTCTGTTCAAGCATACTCTTCCCTTTCACTGTTTTTTTTGAATTATATTTTAAGATGAGGCAAGAAGGCGTTTGTAAAGCAAATAAGCTGCAACGGAACCTGTATTTTCAAAAATCATCCAAAAAAATTCGGCGGTCGTCATCTCTTCAAGGACCCCTTTCATTTATTTTTTAAGGGACCATGATAAATTATAGCATATCCATCATTAAAAAACAATGTCGCCATAAGAGGCTCGTGAATATTTATAACATTTTTTCCAGCCGCCTGTTATATTCAAAAATAAAGATAGAAGCTGCCACAGCAGCGTTAAGCGCGGCTATTTTCCCCCTTAAGGGAATGTAAGCCCTGGTATCAGCGCCCTCCAACAGAAGTTTACTGATACCTTTGTTTTCGTTGCCGATAATTACAGCTATATCCCTCTTGAAATCCAGATGATAATAGGGAACAGCTCCACGGGGATCGGCAGCCACAAGCTGCATCGATTTTTCCCTAATTACCCTCAAGCACTCTTCCGGCCCAGGCATCTCAAATACCGGAATACTAAAAGCGCCTCCCATCGATGCCCTCATTACTTTGGGGTTAAACAGCTCTACCGTTCCCGGTAAAAGAATAATGCCTGCCCCGCCTTCAAAAGCTGCTGCAGCGGTACGAATTATGGTGCCCAGGTTACCCGGATCCTGAATACCGTCAAGGATAAGCATAAATTGAAAGCTGCCCTGTAAAAGATCGTCTATAGAACTTACCGGCATACGTGCAATAGCGCCTATTCCTTGAGGGTTCTCCGTATGAGCGATCATTTTAAATTTTTTTTCCGGCACTTCAATCATCCTGGACCCCGCTCTTTTAAATTCAGCAAGCAATTCACGGCCAATGCCAGCAGTTTTATATTCCTCAGTAAAAAGAACGATATCAGGTATAATGCCGGCTTTGGCGGCTTCTTCCAATAAACGAAAACCCTCTAAAACAGTTTTCCCTCGCTTTTTTCTGAACTTACGGCTGCCGAGGAGATTGTATTCACGAAGGATTTTTATTAAGAAAGTGTTCTCTTGCATGCTATTTCTGATCCTTCATTAATTTTTTTTGACTTTATTTCCAGAAAAACCCAATAAAACACAACAGCTCCTTACGGAGTATTATAAAGCTTCAACCGATAATATATCAACAGCAGCTTCCGGCAAACAAAAAAAAAGACCTATTTCCTAGGTCTTCTCTTTCTTTAGCTGTTCTCCTGGGCAACTTTAACAAGCTCGCTGAAGGCAGCCGGATCGTTAATAGCCAGATCTGCTAGAAGTTTTCGGTTTATCTCAACCCCTGACTTTTTTAGCCCGCCCATAAATCTGCTATAGGAAAGGCCGTTGTCCCTAGCGGCAGCATTAATTCTCAAAATCCACAGCTTGCGAAAATCTCTTTTGCGATTCTTGCGATCCCTATAGGCATACGAAAGAGACTTCATGACCTGCTGGTTAGCCACCCTGAATAGCTTGCTCTTTGCTCCAAAGTATCCCTTGGCTAATTTAAGAATTTTCTTCCTTCTCTTCCTGGTCACTACGCTATTTTTTACTCGAGGCATTATCAAAACCTCCCAATTTTCTTCTGATAATTTTGGTAAAAAAATATGTTACTTATACGGTATCAGTTCCCTTACTCTCCGCAAGTCGCTATTTGAAACAATAGTTGCACTTCTTAACCGACGTTTTCTTTTGGGTGATTTTTTCCCCAAGATATGACTGTGATAAGCACGGAACCTTTTAATCTTTCCGCTCTTTGTTTTATTGAAGCGCTTAGCCGCCCCGCGGTGCGTTTTCATTTTAGGCATTTCAATTCCTCCTTTTCCGGAAGATCCAGCTATCCATACCTTTATTTGGGAGCCAGGATCATTACCATATTTCTTCCTTCAATACGCGGCTCTCTTTCAATAACACTGATATTATCAAGTTCTTTGGCCAGTTGTAAGCATAGTTTCTTGCCCAGCTCAGGGTGGGTAATCTCCCTGCCGCGGAAAATAACAGTGGCCTTAACCTTATCCCCTTCCCCCAAAAATCGCTGCGCATTGCGAACTTTAACCATAAAATCATGGGTTTCAATATTGGGGCGCAGCTTAACCTCTTTTACTGTTATACTCCGCTGTTTTTTACGAGCTTCCTTATCTCTTTTCCTCTGCTCATACTTATACTTGCCAAAGTCCATAATCCTGCATACGGGCGGTTTAGCCTGCGGAGCCACATTAACCAAATCCAGGTTTTTTTCTTGAGCAAGTTTTAATGCTTCTTCCAGCTTCATAATACCCAGTTGTTCACCATTGGTGCCGACAACCCTGATTTCCCTGGCCTTAATCTTGTTATTAATCAGTATTTCTTTATTAATCTTAGATTCACCTCCGGTTTTGCCTACTGTAAGATAGTTTGATATAAAAAAAGCAGGTAAAGGCCCCACCTGCCATAGGATAATTACTGTTTGCACAGTATAATTAAATAAACCCTATAAACCCTGAAAAAACCCTGATAACAACTGTATAAAGCGTTTCAAGGTGAGAAGCTGGGGCTTCTACTTCATAGACAATAGTAAAATAGGCAATAGTAAATATACCATAAAGAAAGATAACCGTCAATTTTTTTTTATCATTTTATTATTTTCTTTGGTTAATTTCACCCAAAATACGATTTGTAAAGACTTGAAGATCAACAGCCCCAAGGTCTCCCTGTTCTCGCTGGCGCACCGCTACAGTACGGCTGTTAACCTCCTTTTCACCGACAATGAGCATGTAGGGGACCTTTTGAACCTGGGCCTCCCGTATCTTATAGCCCACTTTTTCGCTGCGATCGTCAGTTTCGACTCTTACACCTTTTTCCCAGAGCAGTTTTTTCACCTCTGCCGCATATACATGCTGCCTGTCCGTGATAGGAATAATCACCGCCTGAACCGGGGCTAGCCACAGGGGAAACGCTCCCCCATAATGCTCTATAAGCAAGGCAAAGAATCGCTCCATCGCGCCATAAATCACCCTGTGGAGCATAACCGGCCTGTGCTTTTGCCCGTCCGCTCCTATATAACTCAGGCCATATTTCTCCGGCATCTGAAAATCAAGCTGGATCGTCCCGCACTGCCAGGTGCGCTCAAGGCTGTCCTGCAGATGAAAATCAATTTTGGGACCGTAAAAAGCGCCGTCTCCTTCATTAATAATATAGGGTATATTCTTCCCGTCCAAAAAAGATTGCAACGCAGTAGTTGCCTTTTCCCACATCTCATCGGAACCCATTGATTTCTCCGGCCTGGTACTAAGCTCGATAAAATAGTTAAAACCAAACACTTTATAAAACCTATCCACCATCTCCATAACGCCGGCAACTTCATCATCAATCTGCTCAGGAAGCATGAAAATATGTGCATCATCCTGCGTAAAACTGCGCACACGCATCAGCCCGTGAAGAGTTCCGGATTTTTCGTGTCTGTGAACAAGCCCCATTTCAGCCATCCGCAAAGGTAAATCGCGATAACTGTACATTCCAGTTTTGTAGATAAGTATCGCCCCGGGACAATTCATCGGTTTAATTGCATAATCCTGGCCGTCTATTTTGGTAAAATACATGTTTTCCTGATAATGATCCCAGTGGCCGGATTGTTCCCAGAGCTGCTTGTTGAGAATGATCGGCGTTTCAATCTCCAGGTAACCCGCCTTACAATGCTCCTCACGCCAGAATTTTTCCAGTTCGCGCCTGATAATGATCCCTTTCGGGTGGTAAAACGGAAACCCAGGCCCTTCCTCATGAAAGCTGAATAGATCAAGCTCACGTCCCAGCTTGCGGTGATCCCTTTTTCGAGCTTCCTCGAGGAAATCCAGATACTCGGTAAGCATCTTTTGCTTCGGAAAAGCTGTGCCATAAATACGCTGCAGCATCGCGTTTCTCTCGTCACCCCGCCAATAAGCCCCGGCAAGGTTTAATAATTTAACCACCTTTAGCTTACCTGTAGAGGGAAGATGGGGGCCTGCGCATAAATCTATAAAATCCCCCTGCCTATAACAAGTAATCTTTACACCTTCATCCAAATCGTTAATCAGCTCTACCTTGTAATCTTCGCCCTTTTCTTTAAACATCTGCAGTGCTTGCTCACGACTTATCTCCAGACGCTCCAGAGGCAGGTCCTCTTTAACGATTTGCACCATCTCTTGTTCAATTTTCTCAAGGTCTTCAGTTTTTATCGGGTTACCTTTAAAATCAAAATCATAATAAAAACCGTTACTGATTGGCGGCCCGATCCCGAGGCGGACATTTCCATAAATCCTCTTCACCGCCTGAGCCAGGACGTGGCTAGCAGTATGGCGATAAACTTCAGCCCCTTCGGGATCATCAAAAGATACCGTTTCTAAAGTACAGTCTTCCTGGAGCGGAGTAAGAAGGCCGACAATATCACCGTTAATCCTTGCTGCCAGGGCTTCTTTTTGCAACTTTGGGCTTACATCCCCCAAAAGTTCCATAATTGTCGTACCCGGGGCTACTTTTTTTGAACCCCAGTTTTTAATCTGGATTTCTATTCTTACATCATTGCAACCACGGCTCGACTCCATAACTTTCTTTTACCCCCTCTGACAGGTCATACAAAAATGCAACCCGATAGAAATAGGGAAACAACGGGTCCCTATACTCTTGTACTACCTTTTTCTTTATAAATCATAATTGTTATACCTAAACATGTCAAGATTGAATAAAAAAACCTCTGTCTTTAACAGAGGTTTTTTTATTGTAATAATGGTGGGTCCTGTGTGGATCGAACACACGACTTCTTCCGCGTCAAGGAAGCGCTCTCCCACTGAGCTAAGGACCCTAAATTCATGCAAGCTTATTTTAACAAATAATAAATCAAAATGCAAGCAAGAAAAAAGATTATTGTAGCAGATTAACTCTTGACCTAGTTAAGCTTATACTCTTCCCGGATCCATTCTTTAATTTCCTCTTTGCTGGGAATTCTGCCAACAACCTTGACTTTGTTATTGATCATAAGTCCGGGTGTCTCTGTCACGTTAAATTTCTTGATTTTTTCTGTGTCCTGAATCTTCTCTACTTCGGAACAAATAGGTATTCCAACTAGTGCATTGATCGCTTCTTTGATCAACTCTTCACATTTTTCGGCTTCCGGTTCCAATACCTTTACGTTAATTCTAGTCAATTATAATAACCTCCTTTATGGTTAAAATAATAGCACTGTTAGCCTTGAGGATTGCCAATTATTATTGCAAACTTTCTATGTATAAAAAGAACTCTTTCCCGGCGCCTAGAAGAGTATACTAAAAAAAGTATACCATATGGTAAACCCTTTATCAAGATGATTTTTACCTTTCTGAGTGTTGTTATGAGTGTTGTTATTTCATAGTAATATCATCTCTAACTATCATAAAGTATGCAGGTGGGGTTTTTATCAGAGGTACTTAATTGCCAATTGCCCCACCTGCTTTTGTTGAACAAGAAAAACAGCCCGCCGGGATTTATAGCATTTAGGTGTAGATGTTAGGGGTGTTAAGGTATAAATTATTATTCTCTAGCAGCAGATCGAAGCATATCCAGAGCACCCAGAAGAATATGCGCCAGTCCAAATCCGGTAATCCCCGCCTGAAGCTTTTCATTGGTACCGCGCATGGAAAATCCTAAAATTGTAACTAATGCACCCAGGCCAATTACAGACCAACTGCTGACTGCAGGGCTACGTTTTTTTTGAAAACGGTCCATAAACATAAACAATGCAGGTCCACCTCCTTAATGTATGTTTTCCCTGAAGGAGGCTAGTAATTACTTGTAAAAAATAGAAAAAACGGCAATATAAAACGTAACTACTCAGCTCTTTGACAAATAACTATAATTCCGGAGTAACTGCACAGAGCAAACACAAAAAGTGCATAGGGAACGGCAGGTGTCAGGTGTGCAAAAGTCACAGCACCTGTCACTCTGAACGTAGTGAAGAGTCAGGATCCTTCGCTCCTCTCAGGTCAAAGATCCTTCGCTAACGCCTAGGATGACAATCTGGCAACCTGACAATCTTGCGCATAACTGAGCAGTTACTGTAAAACTATATATATGATTGTAAATGTATAATTGTATAATTGCATTTATCCTCTGTAATTTGAGGAAAAACACCTAGCACTATGGGTAATAGACACTGAATTGCCCATATTATTAAATGCTCTGGAAAGCATAAGCTTGATACGATTGAGTTGATTGATTTCACTGGTTCCTGGATCATAATCAATCGCTATGATATTGGCGCGTGGATAAACGCGCTTTATTTCTTTAATCATTCCTTTTCCGGTAATATGATTGGGCAAACAGGCAAAAGGTTGCACGCAAATAATATTTTCAACTCCCTCTTCTATTAATTCAACCATTTCCCCGGTTAAAAACCAGCCTTCCCCGGCCTGGTGTCCGAGGGAGAGAATTTTTTTGGCTTTTTGAGCAATCTGTCTGATAGTTTTTGGAGGTAAAAACCGCTTACTTTGAGCAAGTGCATCCTTCAAAGGTTTGCGAAACAGCTCAAGGGTTTCAATGCAAAAAGCGGAAATCAATTGTGATAGTTTGGTGCCAGACAGGTAACGGTATTTAAAATCCATTCCCAAGAGAGAGTAATTGAGAAAATCAATGATTCCCGGCGTAACTGCTTCTGCTCCTTCCATTTCGATTGTCTCCACAATATTATTATTGGCAATAGGATGATACTTTACAAGAATTTCACCGACAACCCCTACTCGCGGTTTGATTATACCGGATAGTTTGAGATTATCGAATTCCTGAACGATATTTCGAATATTCGCGGCAAAAGCTGCAAGATTCAACTCTTTAATAGAATATTTGCATACCTCTGCCCATTTACGGTAGAGCTGATCGGCCGATCCCTTGATGAGTTCATACGGCCTGACCCGGTACAAGACCTGCATTAAACAATCCCCATACACAAGAGCCATCAGGATACGACCAACCAGGCCTGGCGTAAGCTTAAATCCCGACTTTTCCAATCCCTGAGCACTTAAAGATATCACCGGTATTTGCGAAAAACCAGCGTCAATAAGCGCTTTTCGCAGCAGACCGATATAGTTAGATGCACGGCATTGTCCACCTGTTTGTGAAATCATGATCGAAGTATTTTTTAGGTCATATTTGCCGCAGCGCAGGGCTTCTATTATTTGCCCAATTACTATGATGGCAGGATAACACGCATCGTTATTTACATACTTCAAGCCTTCCTCAACAGCTTCCTTGTCTACTGAAGGTAGAACAATACATTTGTAACCGGAAGTGTTCAATGCCGTTTCAATTAGCTCAAAATGGATGGGGGACATCTGCGGTACTAAAATAGTATGCTTGTCCTTCATTTCTTTTTTAAATAATACTTTTTGAAAAGAATACCTTTTCTTAGAAAGGACAACACCCTGTTTTGCCCTTTCTTTAAGAGCAGCCTGAAGGGAGCGCAGCCGAATGCGAGCTGCCCCCAGATTACTGCCTTCATCGATCTTTAGAGCCGTATAAGTTTTGCCACAAGCCTTGAGAATATCCTTTACTTGATCGGCCGTAATAGCATCCAGGCCACAGCCAAACGAATTGAGCTGTACCAATTCCAGATCCGGACGTGTAGAGACAAATTCCGCCGCAGCATATAATCGGGAATGATAAGTCCACTGGTCAACAACACGCAATGGACGCCCCACCCTGCCCAGATGTGAAACTGCATCTTCAGTTAGAACCGCCATACCCAGAGTATTGATTAACTCAGGAATGCCGTGATGAATCTCAGGGTCTACATGATACGGCCTTCCTGCCAGCACCAGCCCTGTAATTCCTTCCTTCTCCATACGAGCGAGAGCTCTTTCTCCCAGCCGCTGCATATCTCGCCGAAACATGGCTTGTTCCTGCCAGGCCAGTTCTACCGCCTGTTTAATTTGCCTGGAAGAAAATCCAAAACGCTTTCCTATTTCTTCCATAAGCCTCCTGGTGAGACGCTTCTTATGGTCAAGCGGTAAAAATGGTGTTAAAAACGTAACATTTTCCTCTCGAACGCGTTCCACATTATTCTTAATTACCTCTGGATAAGACGTCACAATTGGACAGTTGTAATTGTTATCTGCTTCTAACTGTTCCTGTTGTTCGTTGGCTATACAAGGATAAAAAATCGTGGTACAGCCTTTTTCAAGCAAATTATTAATATGCCCGTGAACAAGTTTCCCTGGATAGCATACCGATTCGGAGGGCATAGTCTCGATCCCTTGTTCGTACAGTTTTTTCGATGATTTAGCAGACAATACCACCCGAAAACCAAGTGCAGTAAAAAAGGTAAACCAAAACGGGTAATTTTCAAATATATTTAATACGCGAGGAATTCCTATTTGCCCTTTTGGTGCCTTCTCCTTCGCCAGTGGCTGGTAATCAAATACCCGACGATATTTTTCAGCATATAAATTAGGCAAACAAAGAGGGTTAGGCTCTTTTCCGGCACCCCTTTCGCAGCGATTTCCTGAAACAAACCGTTCGCCGTTAGGGAAGTAGTTCACTGTAAGCAAACAATTATTCGAACAACGGCCACAGCGGGTTTTTTCTATCTTAATCTCCAGGTTTTGCAGTTTATCAGGGCCCAGTAAGGTAGTGGTATGCTTCTGCGGGCAGCGCTCTTTCGCAATTAATGCAGCACCAAAAGCTCCCATAATTCCCGCAATATCGGGACGGACAGCTTCCTTGCCTGTCAGCAACTCAAAACTGCGCAGAACAGCATTATTATAAAATGTTCCACCCTGGACAACCATCCTATCGCCCAACTCCTCCGGTTGATGTATTTTTATCACTTTGAACAGTGCATTTTTGATTACTGAATAGGCAAGCCCGGCAGAAATGTCATCCACTGTTGCCCCCTCTCTCTGTGCCTGTTTAACACGAGAATTCATGAAAACAGTACAGCGCGAGCCCAGGTCAACAGGTTTTTGCGAAGACAGGGCAGATTCAGCAAACTCTGTAACGCTTAAACCCAGCGAGTAAGCAAAAGTTTCAAGAAACGACCCGCATCCTGAAGAACATGCTTCATTAAGCAGGACGCTTTCAATTATACCTTCCTTAATTCGTAAACACTTCATATCCTGGCCACCGATATCCAAAATAAAATCCACTCCGGGGCAAAAGAAATCGGCACCCTTATAGTGGGCAATCGTCTCAATCTCACCAAGATCTACCTTCAATCCGGCCTTAACCAACGCTTCGCCATAACCTGTTACTGCACTATTACGAATACGCGCGTTTGCAGGCAACAGTCTATACAACTTTTTTAGAGCATATATGGCAGTTTGAAGCGGACTGCCGCGATTGCCGCTGTAATACGAATATAATAGCGCACCTTTAGCATCAATTAGTGCAAGCTTGGTTGTGGTAGAACCAGCATCAATACCCAGGAAACAATCACCCTCGAAGGTGGACAGTTCCCCTCGCTTGATTTTGCTTCGAGCATGTCTTGCCTGGAAAGCCTTGAGTTCCCCCGCATCAGCAAAAAGTGGAGTAAGCCGTTGCGATTCTGCCATCTTTGCATTGCTTAGCTTGTAAATCTTCCTCATGAATGCAATAAACGGTATTGGTTCCTGTCCTTTTGACGTAAGGGCGGCACCGATACCGTTAAACACCTGAGAATTGGGAGGAAACACTGCAAAATCGTCTGTTAACTGCAAAGTCTCAATAAAACGCCGGCGCAATTCCGATAAAAAGTAAAGCGGCCCGCCTAAAAAAGCAACTCTTCCGCGAATAGGCCGGCCACAGGCCAGTCCACTTATGGTTTGAATAACCACAGCCTGAAGGATCGAAGCCGCAATATCTTCTTTTGCCGCACCTTCATTAAGCAAGGACTGAACATCAGTTTTTGCAAACACACCGCATCTTGCAGCAATCGGATAAATCGTACTATAGTTCCTGGCCAGATCGTTGAGACCTTTAGCATCTGTGTTCATTAATGCAGCCATCTGATCAATAAACGAGCCTGTCCCACCGGCACAGGTGCCATTCATACGCTGTTCAAGGCCTCCTGTAAGGTAAGTAATTTTGGCATCCTCGCCTCCCAACTCGATAGCAACATCCGTTTCCGGGCAGATCGCCTCTATCGCGCTTGAGCAGGCAACAACTTCCTGAATAAAATCCGCCTCACAGGCTTCTGCAATAGCGATCCCGCCTGATCCTGTAAACATAACTGTAACAATAGAATCTTGATAACCGGCATATGCTTGCTCTACTAACCTGGTCACTGAACTTTTAATATCCGCATAGTGCCTTTCATACTTACTATAGATTAGTTCTTGATCGTGATTCAATAATACTATCTTAGCCGTAGTTGAACCCACATCAATTCCAATATGTAATACTTTCACGACAATGCCTCCTGACTGGTGTAAATATTGCTACTTTTAGGCATGTTAGTAAATATTGGCAATGTCTATCTAAACAGTTAGCTTGGACAATCAAATATAAGTTAATGAGGAAATTATCATCTCCTTAAATTTACATCTGAATAAACCTTTCAGAAGCTGCTAGTTTTTTGCTATGTGATATTATCTTTAAATAATGAAACAGTTCCAAAAATAAAAGAAATCAGGATTAAGCTAATCCTGATAATAGATTTAGATATAACCTTGGTGCCGGAGACCGGACTTGAACCGGTACGACCTTATTAAAGATCGAGGGATTTTAAGTCCCTTGCGTCTGCCTGTTCCGCCACTCCGGCAAAAAAAGAAAATGGAGGCGACACCCGGATTCGAACCGGGGAATAAAGGATTTGCAGTCCTCTGCCTTACCACTTGGCTATGTCGCCTGACAAAAAAATGGAGCGGAAGACGGGATTTGAACCCGCGACCCTCGCCTTGGCAAGGCGATGCTCTACCACTGAGCCACTTCCGCATAAACTGGTGCCGAGACCCAGAATTGAACTGGGGACACGAGGATTTTCAGTCCTCTGCTCTACCGACTGAGCTATCTCGGCATATGTATGGCGGAGCTGACGGGAGTCGAACCCGCGATCTCCGGCGTGACAGGCCGGCATGTTAGGCCACTACACCACAGCTCCACCTCGAAACATAGTATACACAATAACAACAGAAAAGTCAACTCCCAAGGCACATAAAAACTTTGCAAACCTAAAAAGAATATTTAAGAAAAAATAATTAGCTAAAGATAATTGTTAAAGATAATTGGTTGTTAAGAAAAGCATTCTTAAACACTCATCTATTAGTATTTGCATAATAGATGAGGCTCTGCAACTCGATGCTCAGGTCTACGTTGTGTACGTGAATATTATCAGCCAAGCGAAGTTTTACGGGGGCAAAGTTAAAAATAACACTTATACCGCTTTCAACCACTTTTTCCGCTACTGGCTGAGCGTGTTCAGCAGGAACGGTCATCACAGCCACTTTTATATCATACTTATTCACAATATCTTTTATATTTGATATATCTACAATCTCGATATCAAATATTTTCTGCCCGACAATAGAAGAGTCTACGTCAAAGGCAGCAACAACATTAACATAGGGATTTTTTTGGGCATAATACCGAATAAGCGCTGTTCCGAGATGTCCTGCCCCAATAACTGTAATATTAGTTTGCCCGTCCAGGCCAATTATTTTGAGTATTTTTTTTCTTAAATAATCAGTATTATACCCACTGCCTCTGGTACCAAAAGCACCAAAAAAAGCAAGATCCTTCCTTATTTGTTCAGCAGAAAAACCCGTTTCCTCGCTTAATTCCTTTGATGATATAATTTCAACATTATTTATAATAAGATGATCAAGTATACGTAAATAAACAGGCAAACGCCTAATAACTGACTTAGGTGCACGCTTACTAACCATTACTTCCTCCCGCCTTGTCTTTTAAAATAGAATCTTCCAAAAAATCAATAATACCCCTGATATCGTCTCTTGAAAAGACCGGAACACCCGGTACGCTCCTCATCAAAGTATCCTTTTCTTCTGCTCGGTCATATACTAGCGCAAGCAACTGCTCCGGATTTACTTTAAGCTTTCCTTTTCTGCTTGACCAGATCTCAATCTTAGGATAATTCCATCGCTTATAACCCTCCAGGATAGCGCAATCGACCTCTCCGCACAAAGGAATTATTTCTTCTGGCGGCGTGTCCTTTTCTACCCTGCGAAAAATGCTGAGCCTTGACGGTGACGAAAGCACAACGGCATTGCTTCCTTCTTCAAAAAAATAGGAGGTATCGCTTCCAGCCTTATCCACATCGCCGTGATCCAGGGGATCGTGCTTGATAACAGCCACTTTATAGCCCTTTAACTGCAGCTCCCTAACAATTTTCCGGATATAAGTTGTTTTTCCCGTTTTACTATATCCAATTATGGAAAAAATGGGTATCAATTTTCAATAACCTCCTGTAAATATCATGGTTTTTAGTAAAACGATGACGCTATTAACAATCATAGAACAATCACGAACAACCACATCTTTCTTTTAGCAATCTATTTATCAAACTTAAAACCGGTTTTTACATATGCCATTACTTGCGTTTATAATCAACAAATGGTAAACTTAACACGAAAAAAAATGCGCTGCCGCAACTAAAGGAGGCGCTCAAGAACCAGCAGGGAGGGAGGCTCATTAATCTGATTAATAATTGTATAGTGGAGCACTGTAAATTGGTCCTGATTTAGGCGGCTGCAATAATTAAGAAGAGTATCCTTTTCTTCCCTGCCCCCTTTATGGCCGCTATAAACAACTATGGTTACAATTCCACCGGTACGAAGCAACTGCAAGCTTTTTGATAGTGCTGCTACAGTAGTATCGGGACGGGTGACAATTTTATGGTCACCTCCGGGCAGATAGCCGAGATTAAACATTACAGCTGCTATTTTTCCATGAACATAATCCTGTATATGTTCATGGCCTGATTGTATTAAGTGCACGCGGCTTAATAAATTGTTAGCTTCCAAAAGCCGGCGCGTTTTTGACAGAGCTTCGGCCTGGATATCAAAGGAAAACACCTTTCCTTTCTCTCCTACAAGTTCAGCCAGAAATAAGGTATCCCGGCCATTGCCACATGTTGCATCCACTACCTGTTCACCTTCTGAAACACAGGCTGAAATATATCTTTTAGCCATCTGTAAAGACTTAACAACAATAGTCATACTTTCCCTCCTTTTAGAGGGCCAAAAATTAAACTCTATCTATTTTCGCGAGGTGTATGAAGCAAATGAAGAGAAATAAGATTTGTTTTTTGGTATTGCTATGCTGCTTATTTAATGCTTTAATTCTATCCTTTTTTTTGATTGGTTGCAATCCCACTCCTGAAGATCCTGTCGATATTGAGGACGAATACCAGGATAAAGAACCTGAGGATCCTGAAATTACCGATCCAGCGCCGGAGGAAGAAAAAGACCCGTCTCCATATACCGGGTTGCCTGTCGACGAGATATTTGGCCGTCCTTATGCAATTATGATCGATAATCTTCCCAAAGCCAGGCCGCAGTCAGGATTAAAGGACGCAGAGCTTGTTTACGAAGTGCCTGTAGAAGGAGGAACTACACGTTTTATAACCTTCTGGCTGACTCCTTATGATAAAGAAATCGGACCTGTGCGCAGCGCCAGGCCATACTTTGCACACCTTGCAAAGGAGCAGGATGCGATCCTCGCCCACTGTGGGTATTCCATCCATACAGAAGCAGTAATCCGGGAAATAAAATTAAAACATATTGACGAACGTTATAACCCACTGTTTTTCAAAAGAGATAAAAGCAGGAACATGCCTCATAACTTATACACGAACTTATCCAGGCTGGCCCAGGGTGCAGAAAAATTCAACTATCTGCAAACCGAGGATGTTACTGTCGCTCCTTTCTTTAATTTCGAAGAAAAGGAAATACCTGAAAACATTGTATCACATATTTCTATAAGCTTCATCTCACATAACCATGTCGAATACCGCTGGAATTCGCAGGGAAAGTATACCCGCTACAATGAGGGCAAGCTTTTTGTTGATGCCAACGACGGTGAGGCCGTTGAGGTGAAAAACATTATCGTTCAATTCGCCGATTTCAGAACATTTACTGAAGAAGGCCATCTGGATGTTACACTGCTCGGAAAAGGAAATGGGCTTTATTTTTCTGAAGGCAGTGTGGAGGAAATAGTATGGCAAAAAGACAGTTATAGCGAAAAAACTTATTTTTTTGATAAAAATGGTAATGAAATTAAACTATCAAAAGGAAACACCTGGATCCATATCGTTCCACAATACGGTAAAATTGAATGGTCTTTTTAGGCAATAATCATCCCATTTTTTCTCTTTTGTCCTTTTTTGCTGATGTACAAGTTCCCCTGGCAATCCAGGCAAGCATACAATACATTCTTAGATGAAAGATTTCGTTTTTTAAATTCTTCCTCAAGCCAAGAAAGATTGCGATTGAGATAATCCAGGTTCTCCTGGATTATCTCCCCGTCCAGCACGAGAGGAACAGGGATATCTTCAGGGGGCGGAGTTATTTTTAAATCTTCGGGGCTGACAGGCCTTTTCGTGTTTTTCACCATAACCGTTAACTCCCCAGTTGTTTCAAGAATCGCATATTCCACATCTGAAATATTAAAAATGTTCCTCTCTCTTAACTGGCCCATTAAATCGTTAATATTATACCGTTGTCTGCGCATCTCCTCTTCCACAATCTCACCCTTGGAAATGAGAACACTGGGATAACCATCTACAATTTTTCTTAAAAATTTATACTTCAAACATAAATAAGACAGTAAAACCTCTGCGCTTACAAGAACCAGCATAGGAAATAACCCCATATACAGAGGGGTTTTTAAATCCTCTAAAGGGAACACCGCCACTTCTGCTATCATAATTGCCACGACCAGATCAAAAGTAGAAAGCTGCCCCACTTCTCTTTTGCCCATTAGGCGCATTACAAATAAAACAGCAAGATATATTAAAAATGTCCGGTTAAAAAGACTGACAATAACCAAAAATATCACCCTTTATATTCTCTCCGGAGGAGCTAAAAATACAAAGGGAGTTTTTCTCTCTCCTATATTAAAGGGATTTTTTAAAGTAATTATTAATCAATGGATCTCTTTATCAATATCAATTATTTGGACACGCACGTCCGAGTCGATAAAATTGATTACTTTTCCCATCAACCTTTCAATATATGTCTTTTCATTGCTGACGACAGTAAAACCTATTGATGACCTTCTTATAACATCGAGGTCTCCGACCTCGGCAATAGAAATGTTAAAACGGTTTTTTAACCTCTCTATAATACTTCTGATTACTTGCCTTTTTTCTTTTAATGAATTGCCTTCCATCAGGTGCAACTCCAGCTTGCATATTCCTACAAACATAGCTCATAAAATGCCGGGCCCTTTACCGGGTAGTGAAAAGCCTGACTTCCTCCTTCCTTATTCCTTTTTCACACCGAAGCATGAAAGTTTTCATGAAAAAAGAACATTCAACGGTTCAATTTTTAAACCGTCAATGGCTGCAATTACTTTAATGCCCAGTTCCTCCTGAAGACTTCGGGCTAAAAAATACGGTTTTTGCTGCAACATGGTCATACCAAAATGCGTTAAGATTGCTGTTTTAGGCCTAATTTCTTTTATTATTTTTTTTGCCTGGTTGAAAGATAAGTGAAAGATTTCTTTACTTACATAATCCTGAAAGATTACCACGTTAAGAATCAGGAGGTCGGAACCTCTGTAATGATCTATTAATTCCGGGAAAAAAGCAGTATCGGAAATTAAAGAAATGCAGCCATAAGGCAAGTAGAATTTTAAACCGTATGTTTCTACCGGATGTTGGTGCCTTACAGGTGTTGAAAAAGAAAAGGATGCACGATCAATTGTTTTGCCTTCCTCCAAATACCCTATCTCACCCAAAAATTCCCGGACATAAATCTGCACTACGGGATCCCGGGCATCCAAAGCATCCCCGGGAGCATATAAAAACCCCTTTTTATTCATGCCACCGTTAGTCATAGCCTCAATGATTACATTTATATCGTTGGAGTGATCCAGGTGACGGTGAGTTAAAATAATCCCGCTCAAAATAGAAGGATCTAATTTGGGGCGCGATGCTAAACACCTAAGAAGTGATCCTGGGCCGGGATCAACCAGCACATCCTGTCCGCCCAGTGAAAACCAGAGGCCTCCGGACGCCCTAAGTTGTTTGGACACAACAAAACGTGCACCTGCAGTACCTAAAAATTTTATAAAGTCATCACTGTGTATATTTTTGTTTTTATTTTCCACAAAACCACCATATTTTTCTATTAAGCTCAACATAATACAAATATACCATAAAGAATAGTAAATGAAAAAGAGCAAATTATTACTTTTTACTTTTTTCAATTAATGTAAACAAAGCAATGCAAACCAAAAGGGAAGGTATCTTTATTTCAATTTTTAAACCTTACCGAGTATATTTTCCTTTAATAAGGGTTATGATATTTGCGGAAGGGAGGGATATCATTTATGATGAACACTTTTCATATTATACACCTGATTGTAGGAATATGGTTGGCAATAGTAAACTTTTCCCCGGTCATGAGTTCTACAACCCTGGCCTGGAACAACGTAATTATAGGTGTCATTGTCGCTGTATATAACGCATACTACCTCTTTGCAAGAAAAGATGTAGACGTACAATCGTAGTTGCGTTTATTAAAACCCGCCAACGTCCATTTTTATAATTGAAAAAATCAAATTAAGCAGCTTTTAAATAACAAGTAATAGTTCCATCAAGAAAAAAACAGGTGGCCCCTGTATGCCACCTGTTTCTCTTATTTTCTTAACGGTGTTTAAAAAGAGCTTTTTTCTTTTTCAAAAATGAGGTTACTCCTTCGCGGGCATCCTCAGTTTTAAAAGCTCTATCAAGCAGATCCCTTTCTACTGTTAAGCCTTCTCTCAAAGACGTATTAATTCCCCTGTTAACCGTTTCTTTAAGCAAACTTAGGGCAACACCCGGTCTCGAAGCAAGTAGATGTGCAAACTCCTTTGCGGCGGAAAGGGCTTCACCATGAGAAACAACCCGATTAACCAGGCCAATAGCCATAGATGCGGAAGCATCAAGCATATCACCAGAAAAAAGCATTTCCTTGGCTAAAGAGGTGCCGATCAGACGGGGCAACCTCTGCGTACCTCCCCCACCGGGGAACAAGCCCAGTTTAATTTCCGGTAACCCTAACAGAGCTTTTTCTGAGGCAATTCTAATATCGCAGGCAAGGGCAAGTTCCAGGCCGCCTCCAAGTGCATAACCATTAATAGCTGCAAGCGTAGGAATGGGCAAGTTTTCCAGACGGTTGAACGTAGCATGTATTTTTTTTGTGAATAAAAGTGATGAAGCGGATTTATTTATTATTTCGGAAAGCTCTTTAATATCTGCACCTGCCATAAAAGCTTTTTCGCCTGCCCCGGTAATAACCACTGCCCTGCAGTCATTGTTATTATTAATATCTTTTAAGCAATTATCTAGCTCTTCGACAACCCTTGAACTCAAAACATTCATGGGAGGGTTATCAATAGTTACAACAGCAATATTGTCCTCCTGTGTCCAGGTAACCAATCTTTCCGGCACAATATAATTCTCCCTTCCTTCGTTTTTTCAAATTTAATCTTTTCCTGCCGGTTATATTACGGTTTCCCAACGTTCTACCTTGATATTCCTGCGGGCAAGCTCCTGTATAAAAGCATCCGGGTAGATTGCCCCGTCCGCTTCCGGCCCGAAGACACCACAGCGTTTAATTTTTCCCTGGCCCAGCATATAGGCTCCGATACTCAGTGGGATACCGGTCAATCTTCTCATCCGATCAACCGTCGCGTAAGTGATCTGAACCTTTTTACCATTACGCTTTCCTGCGATATCTACTCTCGCCCCGGAAAGGCTGCGGTTTCTCGCAGCGGGGAAAAAGGGCAGTAACTTTTTCATCAGTGTGCCCAGCTTATGTTTTCGAGAAAACGTAGATGTTAAACCCAGCGCGGTCATCATCTTGGCCAGGCTGCTTAGGTAGTTTTCAACCAGGCCGCCTTTCAAGATAACTTCCTGGACTCCCGGCAGGTAACGCGGCAGGGTAACCGGTTCCGGATGACCCAGATGAAAAACTGTAATTTCGCCCAGCGGCTGTGGAAAATCGACGATTTCTTTTCCCGAACCTGCATGAATATCAATAAGCTGGCCGCCCTGAAAAGAGGCCACCTTGCCGGTAAAAATATGCAGCGTATGTAGAATCACGGCCAGGCCCTCAGAATCACCGGCGCTGCCGGCCCAAAATACACGGATTGTGTCTACCTCTTCCAGTTCGTCATAACCTTTACGGGCTAATATATTGGTAATACCGGGCGTCCAACCTAAGCCGGTTATTATTTTCCGTCCTTTTTCCGCTGCTGCCCGATCGAAGGAAAGTACTGCCTGCACAGCGTCATGGTCATCACAGATGCTCACATAGTCCACTCCAGCAGCGAGTGCTGCTTCCACCAGCGGCTTTTCGAAACGGTAGAACGGACCCAAGGCACCGGCGGCAACGTCATGCCCCTGCATGACCTTCACCAAATCCACGTGTGAAGAGGCGTCTATTTTTTGCACAACGGCGCGCGGATCGCCGAGGGCAGAGACCATTTTTTCTGCCTTGGATGTATTCCGGGCAGCAACGGTGACTTGCCGTACATCGGTAAATTTGAGCAGATCCTGGACTGTTGCAGAGCCCATATCGCCGGCACCGCCCAAGACAACTATTTTCATATTACCAACCCCTAGTACAATATAGTCGTAACTTAATTAGCAGCCAGACAGCTGCTGGAAACACCAAATTTTAGAGTCAACATAATATTCCCTGATTTCTTACTCTAAACACTAAGCATAAGATCATCCCCAGGGGGAAGATGGTATCCGGGCAAGAAATAGATGCAACGAGTTATCATCTTAGATTACCAGCATTTGGCTGGCCTAGACCTTAAAGATCGTGTACAATCTCTTTCGGACTGGAGTGATGATGCACCACCTCCTGGGACGGCTCCTTCGAGAGGCGATTACTCGTGAGATAGACTATCCATCCATTCCGGTAAGTTTACATGATTTGGCTGGTTGAGGCCAGCTTTTAAGCTGGCTCCTCGTGTCACATGCTAGGTTGCATACTTACAGGGAAAGGAATGGACACTCCCCAAGTCCAAAATTATTAGGCTGAGGAGGCTTTTTATGAACCTTGTACCTGTCGCTGGAATTGATGTAGGTAAAAGATTTTCAGAGATGGCAATTTTATCACCTTTAAACGAGGTCTATGCCCGCATCCGGATCAACCATGATTCCTACACCAACTTCGTAAGGGCCTTTGATCTCCTTAAAAAAACGGAAAAGGAGTTCGCAGTAAAGCCTGTCGTCGTGTTGGAATCCACCGGCC
>DUQX01000108.1 GCA_012837615.1 Bacillota bacterium
GGCCGGTGGATTCCAACACGACGACAGGCTTTACTGCGAACTCCTTTTCCGTTTTTTTAAGGAGATCAAAGGCCCTTACGAAGTTGGTGTAGGAATCATGGTTGATCCGGATGCGGGCATAGACCTCATTTAAAGGTGATGAAATTGCCATCTCTGAAAATCTTTTACCTACATCAATTCCAGCGACAGGTACAAGGTTCATAAAAAGCCTCATCAGCCTAATAATTTTGGACTTGGGGAGTGTCCATTCCTTTCCCTCTTCCCCCTGGGGATGATCTTATGCTTAGTGTTTAGAGTAAGAAATCAGGGAATATTATGTTGACTCTAAAATCTGGTGTTTCCGGCAGCTGCCTGGCTGCTAATTAATTACGACTATATTGTACTGGGAGGCGATAAATTAATGAATAAAAATAACTGTTTTTCTGAAAAAGTCAGTAATTTTGTTACACAAACAAAGTATGATGATATTCCAGAAGAAGCAATCAACGCTGCATGTTTGGGTATAGCTGATTTTTTTGGGGTGGCTCTGGCTGGAACCCGGGAAAAACTCTTCACAATATTACTTTCCTATATAAAAAAAATGGGAGGTAGTCCCCAAGCAAGTATTATCGGGGATGGGTATAAAACATCAACCTATCAGGCAGCCCTTGTTAACGGAGCCATTGGACATGCTTTAGATTACGATGATTGGTCTATGGCCATTAACGGGCATCCGACGGTATTTCTTGCTCCGGCCATTTTGGCACTGGGTGAGGAAACCGGGGCTTCCGGCCGTGATCTATTGACTGCATATGTAATTGGTTTTGAAGTATGTGCTTGTATACCATGGTTGATAAAAAAGAATCACTATGATCAAGGTTGGCATCTTACAGGTACTTTAGGAAGTATAGGAGCAGCCGCTGCTGCATCTTCGCTGCTTAAATTAAATGATGCACAGGTTAAAGTTGCTATGGGTATTGCTGCTTCTTTAGCTGCGGGGATAAGAGCAAATAATGGGACTATGACGAAGCCATTACATGCCGGTCAAGCAGCTGCTAATGGTATTCAGGCGGTCCTTTTGGCTCAAAGTGGATATACAGCTAGAGAAAATATATTTGAAGTCGAAAGGGGCCTTATAAAATCTTTCGGTCACAATGAAGAAGTTAATTGGACCGAGATATCGGAAATACTGGGCCGTGATTATTTTATAACGAGTCCCGAAGGACTGGCCATAAAGCCTTATCCGTCTTGTGGAGGTACACATTTTGCCATTGATGCTGTTTTTGAAATAAAGAAGAACTATCAATTTGACTTAGATGATATTGTGGAAATAGAGTTAGGAGTAAATCCAATAGCTGATTTACCTCTTATTTATCGCCGGCCCAAGACAGGGTTACAGGGCAAGTTCAGCCTGGATTATACAGTGGCAAGAGCATTAATTTCCGGGCACGTTAATTTGGATGATTTTACTGATGAGCGGGTAAATCAACCTGAGGTTTTAAATTTAATGGACAAGATGAAATGGATTGTAAAATATCCTATGCCTAAACAGGGATCTGCTTCGGAGTTTGATCCAAAAAGTATTTTAATAAAATTAAAAGATGGTCGAGAAATTTTTAAAGAAGTGCTCGTTTCTAAAGGAATGCAAGAGAACCCTTTAACACAAGAAGAATTTAAGGAAAAATATTTTTATTGTGCCTCGGTGGTACTACCTAAAGAAAAAGTAATAGAATCATTTACAATGCTTTCCAACCTAAAAGAAATTGAGGACATTAACGAGCTAATGAAAACGCTAATCAAATAGAAAAGCCGGTTTTTGGAATTAAAGCTATGATATTAAAGCAAATTTCGGGGTGAAAATGATGCATAAAATATATGTTACTAGAAAAATCCCCCAGCAGGGCCTCGATCTGCTCAAACGCTATGCCGAAGTTAAAATTTGGGAAGGGGAGCTTCCGCCCCCAAGGGACATTCTTAGGAAAGAAATCAGGGAAGTAGACGGTATACTAACATTATTAACGGACAGAATTGATAAGGAAATTTTGGGAGCGGCTAAAAACCTTAAAGTCATTGGCAACTATGCTGTGGGTTTTGATAATATCGATATTGATGAGGCCACGCGAAGAGGAATAGTAGTAACCAATACGCCGGGAGTTCTTACGGAAACAACTGCCGATTTGGCTTTTGCCTTAATGATGGCTGTCGGAAGGAATATTGTCCGGGGTGACAGGTATGTCCGTGAGGGAAACTGGAAAACTTGGGAACCGATGTTGCTTTTAGGCATGGATATCAATGAAGCCACACTGGGTATTATTGGAATGGGGCGCATTGGCCAAGCTTTAGCCCGGCGAGCGTTTGGGTTTAATATGCGTATTTTATATTATGATGAATATAACATACAGGAGGCAGAAAGGAGTTTTAACGCCAAAAAAGTTTCTCTGGAGGAACTCCTTCAAGTTTCCGATTATATTAGTATTCATGCGCCACTTACCCCGAGTACAAGGAATATGATTGGGTCGAAGGAGTTTAGCATGATGAGAAAGGAAGCTATCTTAATCAATACCTCACGAGGCCTGCTAGTAGATGAAGCCGCTCTTATAGAAGCTTTAGAACGTGGGACAATAGCAGGTGCAGGGCTGGATGTTTTTCAAGAGGAGCCTATTGGTAAAGACCATCCTTTGTGCCGCTTGCCTAATGTTGTTCTTGTCCCCCATATCGGCAGCGCCAGTTACCATACCAGGACAAAAATGGCTTTAATGGCTGCTGGTAGCATTATTGAAACATTAACGGGGAAAAGACCTGAAAACATTGTTAATCCAGAAGTATTAGCGTGAAAAGGACATGGACAAGATTATAGCAGGCCTGGGGCATATCCTTGAGATTTTCAGTGACACCAAAAAGTTCAAGAGCATTATGTTATTGTCATTATGAACTAGTTTTCAATTTGATTAGGGTTATTTAAGTGGCGCGATGTTGGGAAGAACTCAGTTTTGCTTGACTTATTTTTTATGTTCTTGCAGTATGGATGTAATTTAAGTGTAAGCGCTTACACAAAGTTATCATTAATCATTGGAGGTTTTAAAAGATGAGTAAACAAGAGCAGGTAATGAACGAGAAACCGATAGCGGAGCAGATTTCCGAGATCAGTGTCAATCTAGGGTTAGAA
>DUQX01000109.1 GCA_012837615.1 Bacillota bacterium
ATTAATCAAAAAAGGGCTCAAGTACGCCGGGAACTCATTGACCGGTCCCCAAACGTTACCGGTGGAAAGCTACAACGTTTGGCAAACTCCGATTTAAAATTGCTCTTCCAGCTGTACGATTCAATTTTTCTGGGAAACTATTTTCAAAACCGTTTCCAGGGTGAAATAATTTTCTCGCTTTCCACAAGGATGACCGCTAACGCCGGAAAATTGATCTTCTCGAAAAATATAAAAAACGTAGAAACGACGAAAGAAAAATATGAACTGAAAATAGGGATTAATTTTTTCTTTAAATATTATCATTTAAACCGGGAAAAAAAGGTCAACGGCATAAAAACTGCAGATTCATTACAGGCACTTCAACTGGTTTTCGAACACGAACTCTGCCACCTTATTGAGCTGCACTGTTTCAAAAAATCCAACTGCCGCCAAGAACGCTTTAAAACTATAGCCCAAAATATCTTCGGACATACAGAGAGTTACCACCAGCTACCCACAGACAGGGAAATAGCCGCCGCCCAATACGATTTTCGTATTGGAGATCGGGTCTGCTTTACCTACGATAATATAAAATACACAGGTATTATATACAACATTAATAAACGTGCTACAGTAATGGTGCCGCAGGAAAAAGGTATTTACCAGGATAATAAGGGGAACAGGTATAGCAAATGGTATGTCCCCCTCCCCTCTTTGAACAAAGAATGAACCGTGAGAAGGAACAAAATGGCCAGGGCCAAAAAAACGGTAAAACCTGATGGGGAAATGCCTGGATCGATGCCCTGGAAAAAATTGATATTAACACCAACAGGCTCCCCGGGGAAAATCCTATGCCAATACAGGCGAAGTAATAGAAGTCCCGCGAAGAATATGCAACGGCCCAGTCTGCTGAAGGAGTAGTCGAGTATCCGCCTCTGGCATGAAATCTATCCCCCCCACACCAGAAAGAGCTGTAGCGTACGGCTGAAACAGCCCACCGCGTTTCAACCCGCTCCTCCGGCACTTCCGGCTGCCCTCTCCCTATCCCGGCCAGCACATTGCTCTGCCGATAGTAATTATCCGCGTCCATCCCGTTATCGCCAGCTTGATCCAGCCTTCTTATTTACCTTTCGTTGCATCTTTCCCCTGGTATGGTAGCGTAGGCCTTGGCCCCACCAAGCCTATGTGATTTGCAATATCATACCATACATGGCATCTATGATTACTTGTAATAAATGCCATTGCTGATTAATCTTTCTAAAGTCCTTCATTTTCATTGTCACTTCATTTTCAATATCGACCAATAAAGCGGACACGAAGGTTTTTTGATCTATATTCTTCTACCAACCCTTCTTTTATCAAGCGATTTAACGATCTACCGATTTTTCTTTCTAGCCTGGTGCGGGGTGTGCCTCTGGTAATAACACCGTATCTTTTGCAAACAAATTTTACAATGTCGTTCTTTTTAGCTGTGCGATGGGGGCGCTCTTTCAGTACTTTACAAATTATTTTAGCCAATTGCTGCTCGCTTTGTCCCAGCAATTCCTCTACTGTCTTTATCTGTGGCCCTGTTTCCTCTACATCATTATGGTTTAAATGTTTTCCATCGCTACCCCCAGGCTTAGCCCCGTGCCACACCTCTATACCAGGTGCAGGATTTTCAGAGCTAACAACTTTTCTTTCATATGGCACCGTAGTTGCCTCTGCAGTTGCTTCTTTAGTTATCTCCCCGGCAGGCTGGGCTTTTACCTCGAAGTCCCCGATCATCTCCCATAAGGGAGCCAATGCAGCAACAGGATCCCGGTAGTAGCTGCTGCCCCGCACCCGGAAAAACTCCCAACCGCAACGTTCCAGTTGTCTCTGCCGGCGCAGGTCCTCTTCAAAACGTTCCGGACCATGCCACAAGTCCCCGTCACACTCCACAGCAAGCTTACGGGCTCCTCCTACGATAACCAAATCAATATAGTAACCGATAGACTCAAACTGAGGTATAACTGTGTAACCCCGAGAGGCAATATCCAAATAGACATCCACCTCAAACCAACTGTCAAAGGGCCGCGGCGGCTTCTCCACGCTGCGCTCCGCCCGGTGCGCAAGTACCCGCAAATCAGAAATGCTTGGGATATCTGGGGAAAGAACCAAACCTTCCTCTATTGGTTTGTTCATATACTCAAGCAATTCTCGGCGAAGACATTTTAGGCTTAACTCATCCGCCCGAACAGAATGGAAAAGATGAACTTGATCCCGCGCTCGGCTCATAGCTACATTAAAACGTCGCTTTGCTTTTTCATCAGCAAGAGTCCCGATACGCCATTTTTCACTGGGCGCTGATACCATGCTTAAAAAAATTACGTCCCGCTCATCTCCCTGAAAGTCATATGCATCTCCACAAACAATATTTCTTGCATCGATCTCTTCCGGGGGCAGCTTTTTTAACAGCAACCCTTCTATCAACCTGTCCTGAGGAGTACTGCTCAACAAGCTTATGACCCCGAAAGTTTTCCCTTTATAAGCTGGATCCTGACAGCACTTTACAATAGTGTCCACAATCTGCTCGGCTTCCGGCGGGTTTGCCCCTCTGCTCTCTGTTTGATAGCCATTTTCGACATAACGCACACACAGTACTGGCGACAACCGATCACGCCCGAACTGGCGCAAAGGGATCAAAGGTTGATCCTGATAGCTAAGTTTGTTGGAAAAAGCAATGATCTCAGGCATACACCGAAAATGCTCGCGCAGCCGTATCGCATCGCCAAAGCGAACCTCTGCAATGCTAAAAAAACTTTCTGTAGAACTAAAAATATCCCATTTTGGAATTTTCTGCAGATAGCGTCGCTGAAGTTCATAAACCTGGCTGCGATCAATAAAGGCATTTTCCGGCCTAATCTGCTGGTCGTCTCCCACTACCACTATCTTTTTCGCTAGATAACATAATATCAGAGCCTCCAAACCGGACTGGCTGGCCTCGTCAACAATAACCACGTCAAAAATCTCCGGAGCGACAGAAATATTGTCCAGCACTTTATAAAAAGGCATAACCCACGCCGGAATCGCCTTTCTGCACTCTTCAAGCCGTTCCTGCGCAATCCGCCGATCCAAGGAGGCATATTTACCTGTATATTTACCCCCCCTCCCCACGGCCTTCTGCCAGGCTTTCAAGCTCTGCAGGTCTTCCTCGGATAACTGGCTGAGACATTGCTCCCAAGCCAGCTCCCCAGCCAACTGGGATAGAGTTGCTGCTGCTTCCTTCTGGTAACGCCTGATCTGTTCGGCTAACTGCCTGTCCAACCCCACAGCGCTCATTTCTGCAAGCCAGCGGTCTGCACAGACCCATTTCCAGGCCTCCTGTAGACGGGGCAGGCGTTCATCCCAAACGGCATCCGTATATGTTATAAAAAGACTTTTTATTAGCTCCGGCAGTTCTTTTGCTATCTCGTCGGCCAATTCATCGCATTCCTTTTTCTTTTGGCGCCATTGCCATAATATACTAAGCTCTGTATACGCCTGCCGGTATTGCTCCAACGAGCGTCCGGCCATAGCTTTACTCAAAGCTTGGTTTTCTGGCGCTGCCTTCTCTGCATCAGAAACGCCGCTATACAGATAGCCGCCAATATACTCTTCAAGAGCAGTTATAGCCCCGGCGGCTTTGTTCAAACGCCGCTCGTTTAATAGAGCACCGATCAAGTTGTAAAAAGAGACAACTTCTTCATATTCGTGCCACAAACACACCTGTTCAGGGGAGATAGCACGAAGACGGCGGGCCAGCTCATCTGCAAGATCCCCCAATTTAAGCACCGCTTCCATATGTTTTTGGCACTGCTCATAAAAGCTAATCTTCTGGTTCAAAGGCCATTTAGCGGCAACAGGGCCGGTTATCGATTTCCACTGTTCATCCAGCCTGCGGATCACCTCCATTACTTCGATCCAGCCAATAAGCTTTTCCACGGTTTCAACAGAATTACAAGGCCTATTGTTGACCCTTATTTCTTTCAAGAGAGATAATCCTTTTTTAACTATTTTTGGACGAAATATCCAAAAACCGGTTTTCCCGCCCTTAGATAAATGTGCATAAAACTCATGCGCTCCCTCAAGCACTGCCCCGAAGCTCTCTTCCCCTAACCCCTGTATATCCAACTCCAAAAGTTCGGGGGGCTTATCCTTTATTTGGGATAGCAGGTTGCCACTTGTTTGCAGCACTTCCTGCCAAAAAACAGCGTTGCCTCTCAAAACCTGCCGCGCCGCATTCAGAGCCCACTCCTCTCCGCGGGTACTAAGCTCCTGCCAGCAACCGAGGAATTCCCGGAAAGCAAGCAGCAATTCCCGGAGCGTCCCATCATCAGCAACACCCATACTCTCCCAAGCAGGGTGATTAAGGTAATGACTGCTTCGCTCGAATTCACGGCGTGCAGCATTCTCCTCCGCCACCATCTCAGAGAACTTTTCCGGCTCAGGAATGTTTTGCAAAGGCACTAGTCGAAGTAAGGCGTGCCTACTCGTTTCAGAGTCAAGGCTGCGTAGAAGATGGAGCAGCTCCTGCAACTTTTGCGAATCAACGGGTAAAGGAGGCGCCTCATTTTCTAAAAGCGATATCTCTTCGGGCAAGCGATCTCGGAACCACCCAAATCGTTCTCCGTCCCGCCTCACCTGAACAGCTATTTGGGCAAGCGTCCCGCTGTAATTTTCAAAAACCCGTTCGTGCTTAAAAACCTCTTTCTCACGCAAGGCGATGAAATTTTTGTAAGCTCTGGCTTCATGTTCCCGCAACTCCTTCAGTTGCTCCCGTAACAAAGAAATTTTCTTAGAAGATACTACGCGTTGCCACCGGTCACGTCGGGAAGCAATCTCCCCCACAGAACCCCTCAATAAATTCTGCTCCTCGCTCCCCTCACCGAGTACCATTACACAGAGCGACGCTACTTCGGGGGCTTGCTTATCCAGAAACTTCTTCAATACCCTTAAAGCAGGAGCTTTTTGGCTGGTAACCAGAATGCGGTGTCCAGTGGCTAACAGGTGACAGATCAGGTTGGCGATAGTTTGCGATTTTCCAGTTCCCGGAGGACCCTGAACAAGAACAGTGCTTTGATGCCGCAACCTTTCAATTATGCGTTTCTGCTCGTCATTACAGGGTAACGGGAAATAGATCTCCCCCTCTCCGGAACAAACATCCACCGTTTCCTCCTTCTCTCCCTCTTGCCTTTGCTCATCTACACCTAATTCGCCAACAACCTTTCTAATAGCTGGCGATAGTCCTCCTTCACCCACTTCCAAATCCTTCATAATGCTTTCGCAGACAGCAATAATATTGCGCTGGCTGCGCCGCCGCACTATTAGAGCAGGAGAAAAAGATACTACTGGTTTTTCAGGAGCAACGCCGGTTACCTGGCTTATATCGTCACGGAAAACTCCCTCCGGATGCAAACCCTGGACAAAAGCAGTAAGCAGGCCTTTTGCCTCCGGGTGAAAAAGATTATCACCCAATTCCCGGCATCGCTCCTCCGCTTCTTTTATAATATGCTGTGGGGGCTGTTCCTCTACCGAAAGCATATCGTGCTCCAGCTTTACCTCTTCCGCTCCTCCTGCTGCACCTGCCGCCGTAACGACTGAAACCACTGCCCCCTCAGGATCAAAGTCCAGCTTAACAGGTAACACTAAAAGGTGCCTCTTTACAGCGTTGTCGGAAGATGATCTCCAATGCAAGCAACCGGCAACCAGTAAATATTCATATTGTTCGCCCATAACGAGCTGTGTGCGGTGCATACTAAAAAGCCGGTTATAACATTCCCGTACCCGAGTTTTCTTACGATCCACCTCCGCCCATTCCCACCACTTATCTGCTACATAGTCATCCCAGGCTTTGCTAATATCGGGAAAATCTTTTATCTTAAGAAACTTAGGTATATTTTCCGGGGCATTCACATCCCATTGGGGATTTAATATCTGCGGTAAGAGTTCGGGATAGTCAAGCTCTGAATTAAGCCATTGACGCATGTCCACCCAATCCCTGACATTAATTGGCGCTTCAGGGGGTTCCTTATACTCAGGGCGCTTTATTGTCAGCCAGACATCATCCGCCCTGCCAAAATCATTTTGTGACATTTCCTGCCAGAAATAACAAAAACATTCCGGTTGCTTTGGCACCTGGTCCAACCAAAAAACATCAATATAGGAATCCACAGAATAAACTGGCTTCTGCTTTAGCCGTGCAAATTCCCGAATAAACTCAAAAAGATTAATAACCAGGCCCTTGGAAAGAAGCCCATTCGGAGACATAAGCCCACCACCGTCGTCATTGTTATATCCGAAATCTTCCTCTTATCTGAATTCAGTTTACAAAAACTATCTACTTATGAAAGCAGCGTTATCAACAGGTAATTCCTGCCCCTTTAGCCGAATTCCAAAGATGACAACTATCTTTTATCCAAGATTAGAGATATAAGCCTAGCCAAGTTAAATATTCCTTTCAATCTAAAGTTAAACGGCTTCTTCCGCAACCCCCACCAGCTTTCTCAAATAGACTTGCAGCCCCTCAAGGCTTGTAAAGACCTGGTAGCCGGCCTGGCTTAAGGCATTCACTTGGTCCGCTCTTCCAGAAAGCGCTAAGGCCACAGA
>DUQX01000110.1 GCA_012837615.1 Bacillota bacterium
ATGTTTCCATGCCGCTTGGGATCCGTACCAATTATTTTATTTTGTACAAACCTGAGAGATTGAATGAGAGTTTGCCTGGTTTCTCTGGGTTCAATGATGTCATGTATATAGGTCACGTTTGATGCCAGGGCCATGGGATCCGCATAATGGGTTCTATATTCCTGAATCTTCTGAGCTCTGAAAGCTTCAGGATCAGAAGCATCCTTGATTTCCTGCGCATAGAATAAAGCCACGGCTTGTTCGGCTCCCATGGCGCCAATTTCGGCAGTTGGCCAGGCAAAGATCAGATCTGTTCCAAATCCGGGAAATACTCCCATACCCAGAGCTGCCCCGCCGTAAACCTTTCTTAATAGAATGGCAATCTTAGGCACGGTTGCTTCGGATAAAGCGTAGAGCACTTTTGCGCCATGACGGATGATTCCTGCATATTCCTGGTCTTTGCCAGGCAAATACCCCGGGGTATCTACAAGGAGTATAATGGGAATATTGAAGGCATCACAGAAACGAATAAAACGTGCCTGTTTGTCAGCACTGTCAACACTCATGCAGCCCGCTCGTACCCTGGGTTGATTAGCTACAATGCCAACAGAATTTCCTCCCAGTCTTGCGAAGCCGACGATTATTTCAGCGGCAAATTCCGGCTTGACTTCGAGAAACTCGCCTCCGTCCACGATATCTTTGATAACGAGGTGCATGTCATACCCCTTGGTAGGTTGTACCGGAACGATATTTTCAAGTGTTTCAGTAAAGCGATCCGGGGAATCTCCAGTGTCCTTATGAGGCGGTTTTTCTCTCCAATTTGAAGGAAGGTAAGACAGGAGCTTGCGTATTCCCTGCATACAATCGGATTCATTCTTAACTCTAAAATCAGCGACACCTGTTATCTGGCAATGAACTTTTGCTCCTCCCAGCTCATCCATGCTTACTTCCTCACCCAGTACCGACTTAATGACTCTCGGACCGGTTATAAACATATGGGATAAATCGTCCACCATAAATATAAAATCGGTCAGGGCCGGTGAATATACGGATCCTCCGGTGCAATTGCCTAAAATAGCTGAAATCTGGGGTACAGCCCCGGAGCAGCGTGTATTTATATAAAACACCACTCCGGCACTTTTTTCATCACTGACCCGGTAAGGGTCATCGCTGCCTGCAAGCTCAGGTCTAATTACCCGCGCCCCGGGCGAGTCATTAAGACCGACCAGGGGCACACCCATATCCAAAGCCATTTCATGAATCTTGTATAACTTTCTCCCATGATAATAGCCCTGAGATCCCCCAAACACTGTCGTATCATGGGCAAAAACACATACAGTTCTGCCGTCTATTGTCCCGTGTCCGATAACGATACCGTCACCAGGTGCGCCAATTTTATGTTTAATCAACATATTAAATTCATGGAAGCTGCCCGGATCCAGCAGCATATCGATTCTTTCACGAGCCGTCAGTTTTCCTTTTTCATGCTCCCGGGCAATCTTCTTTTCGCCTCCGCCCAAAGATGCAATATATTTGGTCTCACGAAGTCTTTGAATATGTTCCTGCATATGAATTCCTCCCCATATAATATCTTTTTTGGTCTATCCCATTGATTTTTAAATAAGAGCATTCTATCTCGGTGACATCCCACTGATAGAATAATGCAATAATTATGCCATTTAACGCTTTTCTGAAAAAAGTTTTCTTGACATATTTTCGTCCCGGGAACCTGTCTTTTAGAGCTATGAGCATTTATGCCCAAAGATGCGGTGTATTATGCTAAATGCCGGATAATGATATCTTAAATATTTTTGCCCCTGCTTGATTATTTCATATTAATGTAAGTTTATACAAGTTGGTGAAGGGCGTCATTGTTAATTATCTAAAAATTTGTTATAATTATTGTAGGTTATCAGAACATTTTGTTTGTTTTTCAAATACTGGAGTGATATTGATGGAGCAAAACAACGAAGAGGTGTTGAAATTATTCTATGATTCTTTTCTAACCATTCTTGATAAAATAAACGATCCTGTAATTGTTATTGATAAAGATGGTATTGTTATCTACGTAAATCATGCTTATGAATATCAGATAGGAATTACGCGTGAAAAAATCTTGTATAGAAATTTGAAGGAAAGATATCCCAATGATAAGCTCCTTGCTGTCCTAAAAACAGGCCAGCAAATAAAAATGGATGAATACTACGATGAAACGCTCGGCTATGATATTGTAGCGCACTTTATACCATTAAAAAATTCTCATGGAGAAGTAAAAGGAGTAATCGGGGTTGGCAATGCGAACACTATTTACAAAATTAATAAGCACCTTCGAGCACTAGTTACAGGAAGTACAGGAGAGCTAAAGCGAAAAGTTAATAGAAAAGAACTGCAAGCTTTTAAAAAAATCATAAGTCAAGACCCTAAAATGCTGCACTGCATCAATATAGCTGCCGATGTTGCCCAAACAGATGCTTCAGTTATGCTTAGGGGTGAAACAGGTTGTGGTAAAGAATTGTTCGCTGAAGCTATTCACAAGGCCAGTAACCGTTCTAATTATCCTTTTGTAGCAGTAAACTGTTCGGCGATTCCTGAAAACCTCCTTGAATCGGAACTGTTTGGATATACTTCGGGTGCATTTACTGGAGCCAGATCCCAAGGGAAAAAAGGAAAATTTGAAGAGGCCCACAATGGAACATTGTTTTTAGATGAAATAGGGGATATTTCTCTGAATACACAAGTTAAACTGTTAAGATTTACGCAGGAAAAATATATAGAAAAATTGGGAGATACAAAAAGAATATCCGTTAATGTAAGAATCATTTCGGCCACTCACAGAAACTTGGAACAAATGGTACAACAGGGTGAATTCCGGGCCGATTTGTATTATCGGCTAAACGTAGTTCCAATTTTTATTCCGCCGTTAAGGGAAAGTATTATTGATATATCTTTACTGTCCTATCATTTTTTAAATTATTATACTAAAAAATATCATAAAAACTTAAGATTTACACCCGCTGCGATGAAGCGCCTGCAAGAGTATTCATGGCCCGGTAACGTAAGAGAGTTGAAAAACGTTATTGAAAAAGCCGTAATACTATGTCAGACAAATAAAATTACCGCAGATGATTTGCAATTAAACGTTTTAAATGCTGCTGTAAAATCTGAATTTCATACATTATGCTTGAACGCTGCTATTGAAAATTTGGAGAAAACTATCATACTGGAAGCATTGGCCAAAACAAAATATAATAAGAGCAAAGCAATAAAGCATCTGAATATCAGTCGAAGCGCTTTTTATGCCAAATTGAAAAAATATAATATTTCATAACTACTCAGGCCAATACGATTGTGATAAGCAATAAACGAGCCGCGGGGACGGCTCAAGCGTCACCGTAGCGAAGCGGGGGCCCGAAGGGAAGATGATGAGATGTCCCCGTGCTGTAAGGCTGAGTAGTTATACTATTTTTGGATCATCACTGGTGGATAAAACTCAGCAGGATAATAAAGGCAAATTAGCCTACAGGTTTAAGCAAATATTCAACCTCGAAACGCTGCTATTTCAAAGGGCATTTCGGGGTTTTTAACTTTGTTTGCTTCCGAAGAAACGAAGCCATTCTTGTTTGAACTAGATGTGAAAGAAATTTATTAATTTCTGGTAAGCGGTTCTTTTTATAGTTATAATAGATATAGAAATAGCGGATTAGAAATATTATTAGCAATAAGGGGGAACTTGCTTTTGAACTATAAACAGCATTTTTTTCGTCAGTTGCCGGCTGTGGATAGGATATTGCAGGAAGAAAAACTGTTGGCGATTGGGGAAAAGGTCCCCAGGGGTTTTATAGTACAGGCGGTGCAGGATGTGATCGCTGAAAAAAGATCGCTTATTAGCCAGGCCAATTCTGAAAAGGAACTGGAACTAATAAATATTTCCTCCGTTGCCCTCGCTGAGGAAGCGCTGAGGAAAATCGAGGAAGAAAGCGGGAATAACCTAAGGCGTGTGTTTAATGCTACGGGGGTTATCTTACATACTAATCTTGGGCGTTCTCCTCTTGCTGCAGCGGCGCTGGAAGCTGTCAGAGATGTAGGAGGGGCTTACAGCAATCTAGAATTGTCATTGGATTCAGGAAGGCGCTCTTCCCGTTATGACCATGTTGAGGACCTTCTCTGCCGCCTTACCGGAGCAGAGGCGGCGCTTGTCGTTAATAATAATGCCGGAGCTGTTTTTCTGGCTTTGAACACTCTGGCGCGGGGGAAGGACGTTGTCGTTTCCCGGGGTGAGCTCGTGGAAATCGGGGGTTCTTTTCGTTTGCCCGAAGTAATGACTTCCAGCGGAGCGGCTTTAGTGGAGGTCGGCACTACAAACAGGACTTACCTTAAAGATTACAGGGAAGCGATTACCGATAATACCGCCCTGCTGCTCAAAGTCCATACGAGTAACTATAAGATTACCGGCTTTTCCGCTGCAGTTCCTTCCCATTCGCTGGTAAACCTCGGCCGGGAGTACGGCATTCCCGTTATGGAAGATCTCGGCAGCGGGGTGCTGATAGATCTGTCAAGGTATGGCCTTCCTTACGAGCCCAGGGTTCAGGATCCCGTTGCAGCGGGTGTTGACCTGGTTACATTTAGCGGGGACAAACTTTTGGGAGGCCCGCAGGCCGGCCTTATAATAGGTAAGAAAGTTTATCTGGATAAAATTAAGAATAACCAGTTAACCCGCCCCCTGCGTATTGATAAGTTAACACTGGCTGCCCTTGAGGCTACGCTGCGACTTTATTTGGATGAGGAAAAAGCCCGACGGGATATTCCTATTTTGCGTATGCTTACTCTACCCGTCGAAAAGCTTAAAACCCGGGCTGAAATGCTGTCCGCAAAACTGGAAGAAAAAGTTGCTCCATTTTGTCAAACCGGAATCGCTTATGAGAAAGCCCGGGTTGGCGGCGGTTCTTTACCACAGGCTTTCCTCCTCAGTTGTCAGCTAACCTTGCAATGCCCTGGGATAAATGCCGGCAAACTGGCGGAAAGACTCAGGCGGGCCAGGCCACCGGTTATTGTCCGTGTAAGAAAGGAAAAAGTATTAATGGATCTTCGCGCCATAAGTGAAGAAGAAGACAGCTTATTGCTGGATACGGTTGCCAGAACCTTGAAGGATATGGAGATGGATTATAATAACAATGGGGGCATGTTAAAGAAATGATTATTGGGACCGCAGGACATGTGGATCACGGCAAAACGGAGCTGATCAAAGCGCTGACCGGTATTGATACCGATCGCCTAAAAGAGGAAAAAGAAAGGGGCATCTCCATCGATCTCGGTTTCGCTCCTTTCAGGCTCCCCGGCGGGCGTTTGGCGGGCGTGGTTGACGTGCCCGGCCACGAAAAGTTTATCCATAACATGCTGGCGGGGATCGGCGGAATTGACCTTGTTATTATGGTGATCGATGCCGCAGAAGGGGTAATGCCCCAAACGAAGGAACATCTCGACGTACTGGAGCTTTTACAGATTAAAAAAGGCCTTGTCGTGATTACCAAAATTGATCTGGTGGATAAGGAATGGTTGGAAATGGTTGAGGAAGAGGTTCGCGATAGCCTGCAAGGGACCTTCCTTTCGGAATCCCCCCTGCATTTTGTATCATCTTTAACGGGTGAGGGGATTGCTGAACTGAGGGAAGATCTGGCACGAATTGCTGAAACTGTATCCGCCAGAGATAAGGACGCTCCTTTGCGTATACCGCTGGACCGGGTGTTTTCGATTGCAGGATTTGGAACAGTAGTCACCGGCACCGTTTTAAGCGGAACTGTACAGGAAGGGCAGACGGTGGAGGTGGTTCCGCCGGGCAAGGAGCTCAGAGTCAGGGGCGTTCAACTGCACGGCGAAAATACCGGTATCGCTCAAGCAGGGCAGAGGGTGGCCTTAAATCTGGCCGGCCTGGAAAAAAAGGAGGTAATCAGGGGAAGCGTGGTTGCATCTCCCGGTTTTTTCGGGACCACCCGTACCCTTGATGTCAAAGTAAGGCTTCTGGCTTCGGCCTCCAGGCCCCTGATAAACATGTCACCGGTTCATTTTTATCTCGGCACTGCCAGAGTAGTGGCCAGGGTGTACCTGCTCGGACGTGATGAACTGGCACCCGGTGAAGAGGGTTTTGCCCAGTGCCGCCTGGATAAACCTCTGGTTGCCCAGAGGGGCGACCGTTTTATAATCCGTTCTTATTCACCGATGATTACTGTTGGGGGGGGGATCGTTTTGGACGAACGTCCTCAGCGCCATAAAAGGTTCAAGGCCGCGGTACTGGAAAAACTTCAGGACCTGGAAAAAGAGGATCCCCTGCCCTTTGTGCTGCAAAAATTAAAGGCGGCACAGGGGGGAACGCTAGGGGAATTAAATCAGTTGCTGAAAATGGGGACAAACCGCTTAAAAGAAATATTGGACAGGGCAATTAAAGAAAAAAAGGTTGTCCTTGCAGGGGATTATTATGTTGACGCCGATACCAGGGAAGAATGGGCGGCGGCGATTATAAATAAGCTGGAGGGCTTTCACCAAGAAAAACCCTTGCTCCCCGGAATGCAGAAGGCACACCTTCGCGGAGCGCTTCCCCGCAAAGTAACAGGGCGCATTTATGATGCTCTTCTGAAATATTTAAAGGATAAGGGCCTGATAGAAACGAACGGGGAGCTGGTTTGCAGAAAGGGTTTCTCCCCTATGCCGACTCCGGCCCAACAGAAAAAGCTGGAAAAAATGCTGGAGATTTTTCAAAAAGAAGGGTTAAACCCGCCCCCGCTCAAGGAGTTATGGGTATTGACCGGTATCAAGAAAGAGGAAGGCGAAGATCTTCTCGACTGCCTGGTTTATGAAAATCTGCTAGTCAAGATAAACGAAGAAGTTTACTTGCACAGTGAGACCTATTCCAGATGTCTGGAGATTTTAAAGAATTATCTGCAGGACAATTCCAGCATAACCTTGGCCCGTTACAGGGATTTAATCGGGAGCTCGCGTAAGTATGCCCAGGCCCTTTTAGAACATTTCGACAGCTGCAACTATACCCGCAGGATAGGAGACGAAAGGGTCCCCTGGAAGCTTTTAAATCGTTAAAAAACCCCACTTCTATAGAATTCTAGAGGATTTTATAGAAGCGGGTTGATTCCGCAATAGATTAATTCCGCCGGGATCATCTGTTTATAGGGTTATACGCAGTGCGGGTTGGCGAAAAAAACGCAATAATGCAAGCCTACCTCACTTATTTCCGGAGCAACATATAGCGATAGATCAATTTATCCAGTTCTTTGCTTAGCATATGGGTTTTTGGAGAGCATTTAAAGGTATTCGTTTCTTTGCCGATACTGTTGTTCAGTTTTTCCCTGGTGGTTTCAATTAGAGAAAGTAATTTTTCTTCTTGAATTTTCATTTGCATCGTACCTCGCTTTGAACACTAAGTCAAAAAACCGTGAGGATCATTGACTCGGGTTGATGTCTGTTAACTGGCCAATTTTTCCCATATGGCGCTATGCGATTGACATTATTTTTAATCAAAGGAAATATTTCCTATTTAAATTTAAATATTCGACATGTATATTGTAACTCCTTCTAATTTTATAAAATAATTATAAACAATTTAATCCGTATTTAGTTATTTTAAAGATGTTTGCATTATTTTGTATCAATTTATTTTTTAGGATTTTCTAGGAAGTGTTGTAACTAAGAAGGATTTTATTTCTTCAATGTCGAACTCAAAAAAGGCAGTATATGCGCAGCATTTTGTTTTTATTGATTTTTCCTTCTTTTTATTCAGGGCAGGTCCAAAGGCAGCTGTAAGGGAGGTGTATAAAGAAAAAATATTGTGAGAAAGAGGGTTATAAAAAGAAGACGTTAAAAAGTCCAATTTTTTGAAGAAGTAATAGTTCATCAATCTAAAAGGGATAATTACATCTCTAGCGAGGTATAAAGATGAATATTGAAATGCAGAGTTTTGTCCAAAAGTATGATTTGCTGGGATGCGTACAATGCGGGAGGTGTACCGGGGGATGCCCTGAAGCTATACGGACCGGCTTAAATCCACGCCGTGTTGTTCATGATGCCCTCGATGAAAACATGCTGGATGAGTTGGCCAAGCTGCCGGAAATATGGGATTGTACAACCTGTAATACCTGTACAGCCAGATGCCCCAAGGGGCTGAAGCCGGTTGAGGTTTTGATCGGTTTGAGAAATATCCTGATTGAAGGCGGTGTTATTCAGCCGACAGTGCGCGATGCCCTGGAAAGCGCTTTTCGGGAGGGTAATCCCTGGGATAAACCGCGGGCAACCCGCTGTGACTGGATGAAGGATCTGGATGTAAGCCTGGCCGAGCCGGGTGAGAAGGTAGAAAACCTTATTTATGTATGCTGTACCATCTGTTATGACCCCAAAGTGCAGGGAATAGCCAAAAATCTTGTCAAGATTTTGAACAAGGCCGGGGTTGACTATGGTTTTATTGGGGAAGATGAGACATGTTGTGCCAGCGAAGTTTATAACCTGGGAGAAGTGGGGGAAGAAGGTCTTTTTGAAATGATGGTGGAAGATAACACCGAGCTTTTAAACAGCTATGATGCTACCAGGATTGTAGCTATTTCCCCTCACTGTTATTCTGCTTTAAAGAACCAGTACCCAAATCTTAAAGCTGATGTTATTCATTATACTCACCTTATAAAAGAACTTTTAGAGGAAGGGAAGCTTGAGTTGAAAGGGGAGCTTCCCAAAAGGATTGTCTACCATGATCCCTGCTACCTGGGCAAACAAAACAATGTTTACGATGAACCGCGCTATATTTTGGGCCGGATTCCCGGAGCAGAAATTGTAGAATTTGAACGCAATAAAGAACGCAGTCTCTGCTGCGAGGGTGGCGGAGGAAAAATGTGGACCGAATCGGATTCCAAAGAGGAGCGTCTGGCTGAAACAAGGGTTAAAGATGCCAGGGCTCTAGATGCGGAAATATTGGCCGTTGCCTGTCCTTTCTGTATTTTAACTCTGGATGATGCCCTTAAAGCCAAAGGGTTTGAAGAGGAGATGCGTGTTGCGGAGATCCTGGAAATACTCGGTGATTTAATCGAGTAATAGAATAGTAAAAGTATTAGTAGGAGGGTGGAAAGTATTATGAATATTTTTGTCTGTATTAAGAGGGTACCGGATACCTCTGAGGCAGAAGTAAAAGTTGATGCTTCGGGAAAGGGTGTCGACAGCAGCAAGTTTTCCTTCGATATTAACGATGCTGATAACTATGCTGTTGAAGAAGCGGTTCTCATTAAAGAGGCCAAGGGGGGCACGGTTAAGGTTGTCTGTGCAGGTCCCCAGGATGCTGATGTAATGATCCGCATGGCCCTGGCCAAGGGGTGCGACAGCGCTATCCGCATTGACGATCCGCGGGTAAACGTATTGGATCCCTTGAAGGTGGCAAAAACACTGGCTGCCGCCATTAAAAGCCAGGAATTTGATCTGGTTTTGACCGGATGTATGGCGAACGATGATGGCGCAATGGCCGTCGGGGTTGCCCTGGCTGAAGAGCTGGGTGTGCCTCATGCTGCTATGGTAAAGAAAGTCGAAGTTGAAGACGGTAAAATTAGAGTACAAAGGGAATTGGAAGGCGGTATCAGTGAGGTAGTTGAACTTACTCTACCGGCGGTAATTACCATCCAAACCGGAATTAACGAACCCCGTTATGCACCGATTAGAGGAATCAGGCAGGCCCAGAAGAAGGAATTAAAAGTGTTAAAAATTGAAGACCTTGGGCTTGATGAAAATGAAGTTAATGAGGCCAGTTCTCTGATCGAGCTGCAGAAGCTATACATTCCCGAGGTAGTCTCCCATGCTGAGATAATTGAAGGAGAGCCGGAGGAAAAAGCAGAGATTATGGCAACCAAGCTGGTGAAGGGAGGGCTGCTCTAAAATGGGAGATATATTTGTATTAGCAGAACATCGTCAGGGAGAGCTTCGTGATATTTCTTTGGAGATGCTCACGAAGGCATCCGAGCTTGCTCCCAAAATGGGTGGCGAAACTGTTGCAGTACTTATCGGCAGCGGGGTGGATTCCTTTGCCGAAAAACTTGCCGGATATTGCGAAAAGGTTTTATATATCGATGATCCCCTTTTTGCCGATTATAACTCTGAGAAATACCAGAGGGTTCTTGTAGAGTTGATTAACGGGTATAAACCCGAGCTGGTGATGATCGGCCATACCACGCAGGGGGTCGATCTTGCCCCGGCGCTGGCTGTGGAGATGAAGATGCCCTTCGTGTCCGATGTGTTCGAGATAGAGCATGTTGACGGCAAGCCGCAACCGGTACGTCAGTACTACCAGGGTAAAGTAAACGCGAATTTTGTTTTTAAGGGCGAGGCTCCTTATTTAATTACATTCAGGGAGGCTTCCCTGGAGGTTCCTGATGCCTCGAAACAGGGAAAGGTAGAAAAAATTGAGTCTCCTTTAAAAGAAGATATTGAATATCGCAGGTTTATCGAATACGTAGAGGCGGAAGTTGGAGATGTAGATATCACCCAGTCCGAGATCCTTGTGGCCGTAGGGCGTGGGGTTAGAGAGGAGAAGAACATGGCCATGATCGAAGATCTGGCCAAGGCTATTAATGCCGATATCTGTGGGTCCCGCGCGGCTACCGATGCAGGCTGGTTGCCTCATGACCGTCAGGTAGGGACATCCGGAAAGACGGTCAAGCCCAAGTTATATATCGCTATCGGTATTTCCGGAGCTTTCCAGCACCTGGCGGGTATGAAGAGTGCAAAAACCATTGTGGCAATTAACAAGGATCCTGATGCTCCTATTTTTACAGTAGCCGACTTTGCCATTGTTGATGATCTGTTTAAGGTTGTTCCCAAAATGACCGAGAAACTGAAAGAGTTACGGGGTTAAGGAGCTGCTGCTTTTTTTGCAGCTGTGGTTATCAGCAGTTATTCTTTGTTGGAGGATGAAAGAGAGCAATGAACAATAAACCCAAAATTGGCGTGTATGTATGTCACTGTGGGATCAATATTGCCAAAGCAGTGGATGTTGAGGCAGTTGCAGAGTTTGCTTCTCGCTTGCCCAATGTCAAAGTGGCACGTAATTATGCCTATATGTGTTCTGACCCCGGACAGCTCCTCATTAGGGAAGACATCAAGAATGAAGGGTTAAATCGTGTTGTTGTGGCTTCTTGTTCTCCACGGATGCACGAGATGACTTTTCGCAAAACCCTGGCGGAGGCAGGTCTTAATCCCTATTATCTAGAAATGGCCAATATCAGGGAGCACTGTTCTTGGGTACACGAGGATCGTGAAAAAGCTACGGAAAAGGCCAAAAGATTGGTTTTTTCAGCTGTTGCCAAAGCACGGCTGCTGGAACCCCTGTATGAAAATGAAGTTGACGTCGAACCTGCTACCTTGATCATTGGAGGGGGTATAGCCGGGATACAGGCAGCCCTGGATATAGCCGATGCCGGTTTTAAAGTCTACCTTGTAGAGAAAACCCCTTCAGTTGGCGGGAGGATGTCGCAGTTGGATAAAACCTTTCCTACACTGGACTGCTCCGCCTGCATCCTTACTCCTAAAATGGTGGATGTGGCCAGCCATCCCAATATTGATTTAATGACATATTCCGAGGTAGAGGAAATTTCCGGCTACGTAGGCAATTTCGACGTTAAAGTGCGCAAGAAAGCCCGTTATGTAGATGTGGATAAGTGTACCGGCTGCGGTATTTGCGCTCAGGAATGCCGCCTTGCCGGCAGGATACCCAGCGAATTTGATGCCGGTATAGGAAAAAGAGGTGCTATTTATCTTCCTTTCCCTCAGGCTGTACCTGCCAAGTATACCATTGATCCGGAGCGCTGCTTGATGTTAACCAGGGGGAAATGCGGTAAAGGGCCCAAGTGTGAAGCTGCTTGCGCGGCCGGGGCCATTAATTTTGAGCAGAAAGACGAGATCGTGGAGGTTAAAGTTGGGACCGTTATTGTCGCTACCGGTTTCGATGTTTTTGATGCCGCTAAAAAACCTGAATACGGTTACAGCGACTACGAAAATGTTATCACCGCGCTGGAAATGGAACGCCTGGTGTCAGCTTCCGGTCCTACGGGTGGAAATATTGTCCTCGGTAAGGGAGAAGATGCTTTTGTTCCCAAGGAGGTAGCTTTCATCAGCTGCGTTGGTTCCCGCGATAAAAGTGTAGGAAATGAGTATTGTTCCCGCGTTTGTTGTATGTATACGGCGAAACTGGCCCACCTGGTCAAAGAAAAATTACCGGAGGCAAACGTCAGGGTTTATTATATGGATGTCCGGGCTTTTGGTAAAGGGTTTGAGGAGTTTTATGATCGGGTGCGTCGGGAGGGAGTGCGTTATGTTCGCGGCAATCCCTCGGAAATATTCAAAAGGGGCGATAAGCTGGTTATAAAAGCTGAGGATACTCTCAGGTCGACCCCTATTGAAGATGAAGTTGATCTTGTAGTTTTGGCGGTGGGGCTTGAGCCGCGCAAAGATACCAGGCAAATAATCGACCTGCTGCGCTTATCCCAGTCTGCAGACCGTTTCTACCTGGAGGCGCATCCCAAGCTTGCGCCTGTTAATACGGCAACTGACGGGGTATTTCTGGCCGGATGTGCCCAGGGACCGAAGGATATTCCGGATACCGTTGCCCAGGCCAAGGGCGCCGCATCTTCTGCCCTTGTACTGCTCTCCAGCGGCAAAGTGAAAATCGGTGCTCAGATTTCCTTTGTCAATGAATCAACCTGCCGGGGATGCGGTTATTGCGTTGAAATTTGCCCCTATAGCGCTGTTGAATTGGTGAGTGTTAACCGAATGGGTAACATGGTACAGGTAGCCAGGGTTAACGAGGCTTTATGCAAAGGATGCGGAGCCTGCTCTGCCGGTTGTCTCTCCGGTTCTATCCAGCAAAGGTCCTTTATGGATAGGCAAATACTGCCACAAATAGCTGTATTGGGGGGCGTAAGATGAGCGAACAATATGAACCGAACATTGTAGCCTTTTTATGTAACTGGTGTTCTTATGCAGGCGCTGACCTGGCCGGGACCAGCAGGACACAATATCCGGTCAACCTGAATATCATCAGGGTTATGTGTAGCGGAAGGGTCAACCCATTATTTATCATCAACGCTCTGCAGCAGGGCGCCGACGGGGTGCTGGTCTCCGGTTGTCATCCCGGTGATTGCCATTATATGGAAGGCAATTTCTATGCCCGCCGCAGGTTTGGCTTGATGAAGGAGCTGCTGGAATACATAGGGGTGGATTCCAGGCGCTTTAATATGAGTTGGGTTTCTGCCTCGGAGGGCGGCAAGTGGAAAGATGTCGTGGAAGAAGTGGTCGGAAAAGCGAAAGAGGCCGGGCCCTTTGAACAATTCCGGCGGAATAAGATCAACTGGTAGAGGAGGAGGATCGCTTGGTAGATCTGGAAAAACTCAAAAACGTGGCCAAGGAGACTGTCTCCCGGGAAGATGTGAAATATCTGGTCGGATGGAGACAGGGGACCTATGGCTTCAGGGTATCTCCACATTTTATGACAAAACCGGAGGATGCAGATAAGCTTATTTTTTCACCCCTTTGTGTTAATAACCTGGCGACCTATCTCACGTTAGCAGAGAAGCTTCCGGTACCCCGGGGGGAGGAGCCCGATACCCGAAAAGTTGCCTTGATGGTTAAAGGTTGTGACAGCCGCGCTGTCGTCCAACAGTTAATAGAAAAGGGAATAGAGAGGGATAGCGTGTATGTAATCGGCTGTCCCTGCCAGGGGGTTTTGGATTTAGAAAAAGTGGAAGAGAAATTCCCCGGTGTCCAATCACCTGTTGATGTCCAGTGGGGCGACGACAAGTTTATTATAAACTTGCCCGACGGAACGCAGGAGGTTCCCCGGGAAGAATTGCTGGCACAAAAATGCCTGAACTGCCGTTATCCCAATCCTGTAATATCCGATGTAATGCTCTGGGAGGAAGTTGAAGCCTGGGGTAACGGGGAATATGCAGATGTCAAAGAGCTGGAAGCTATGGACTCGCAGGAGCGCTGGACGTTCTGGCAGGAGAAGTTTGCAAGCTGTATCAGGTGCTACGCATGCCGCAATGCTTGTCCCATGTGCTACTGTGAGGACTGTGTGCTGGATAGGCTTAATCCGCAGTGGGTTTTTCGTTCCAACAATATTTCAGAGAATACAGTTTTCCACCTGGCAAGGGCTTTCCACCTGGCAGGGCGCTGTATCGAATGCGGGGAATGTGAAAGGGTTTGCCCGATGGGGTTGCCGTTAATGAGCCTGAACAGGAAGCTTGCCAAAGAAGTCCGGGAAAAATATGCATTTGAACCCGGGCTCGATCCTGAGTCCAAACCGTTCCAATCCAGCTACCGTCCCGATGATCAGGAAGACTTCATTCTCTAGAGGTGGGTGCTATGGATAGTAAGAAACTAACAAAAGATAAGTTCGGCGGTTTTGTTGAATTATTAAGTAAGCAAAAATTGTATGTTCCTCAAATGGTAGGGGAAACGCTCAGGTTTGCCCCTGTGAGTTCCAAAGATGAGGTTGATCTTGTTTTTTCCAATACGGTAGTGCCTCCCAAAAGCGTTCTTTTTCCGCAGACGGAAACCTTATACGAGTATGAAGCGGGCGGTACAGAACTTATAATGCCGGAAGAGCCGGAGGAGAAGGTGCTTTTGGGGGTAAGGCCCTGCGATGCCAGGGCGCTGACCATTGTCGATAAGCTTTTTTCATGGGATATAGATGATCCCTATTATGTTAATAAGCGTGAAAATACAACGATTATTGGTCTGGCCTGCCAGGAGCCCGGTATAAACTGTTTCTGTACTTCCTTAGGGGGAGGGCCTGCTTCTACAGAAGGTATAGATCTTTTGCTTACTGATCTTGGCGAGGGTTATCTTCTCCAGCCTTTAACAGAAAAAGGCGAAAAACTCTGCCAGGATGCCGGAGAATTGCTTGTGGAGGCAGCGGGGGAAGACCGCCAAGCTGCGGAAAGCCTCCATCAGGAAGCTGCAGAGAAGATCGTCAGGAAAATAGAGGTGGATACTATTCCGCAAAAACTGGAGGAACTCTGGGAGAGCCCGCTCTGGAAAAATATATCCGATGCTTGTCTGGGATGCGGGGCCTGTACTTTCCTTTGTCCTACCTGCCACTGTTTTGATATTCAGGACGAGATGGAGGGTTTTGAAGGCCGCCGGTGCCGGGTCTGGGATTCATGCATGTTTGAAGAATACACCCTTCATACTTCCGGACATAATCCCCGCCCCACGCGCCGGGAGCGGACTCGCAACAGGGTTAACCATAAGTACTCCTATTTTGTGAAAAACTTCGGAACAATTGCCTGTGTGGGCTGTGGCCGGTGTATTGACAACTGCCCGGTCAATATCGATATTCTTGACATTTTATCACAGGTTGTTAAGGAGGCAATATGAAAGATATCCTAAATCCCTATAAACCTGAAATAGCTACTGTCGAAGACACCTGGTTTGAGACACAAGGCGATCGCGCTATAAAAACCTTCAAGGTTGTTTTTGACAATGAAGAAAAGAGGGAAAGCTGGGAACATCGTCCAGGGCAGTGTGCTATGATCGGCGTGCTGGGTGTGGGGGAAAGTATGATCTCGATCTCCAGTTCCCCGACGGAGGGTAAATTCCTCAGGTTTTCCGTCATGCGGGCGGGTAAGGTTACTCAGGCACTGCATGAGCTCGAACCTGGTGATAAAATGACTGTACGCGGCCCTTATGGAAACAGCTTTCCTGTGGATGATTGGAAAGGTAAGAAGATCCTTACCATCGGTGGCGGTATCGGCCAGGCTCCCCTGCGTCCGATTGTTGAGTATGTGAAAGCAAACAGGGGAGATTATGAAGATTTGACGACGATATACGGCTCCAGGACATCGGGAGACCTCTGTTTTAAATCGGAATTCGAGGCCATGAGAGAGCGCGGTGATGTAAACGTTCACCTGTCGATTGATATAGAAGAGGAAGGGTGGCCTCATTACGTAGGGTTTGTTCCTTCCCTGCTTATGGAGGTAAACCCGTCTCCGGAGAATACAATTGCTGTTACCTGTGGACCACCGGTTATGATCAATTTTGTCCTGCAGAATCTGAAAAAGTTAAATTTTGCAGATGAACAGATTTACACTACTCTGGAGAACAGGATGAAATGCGGCTTTGGGAAATGCGGGCGTTGTAATGTAGGAAACCTTTATGTTTGTAAAGATGGCCCTGTATTTAGCTATGCGACGCTAAAAGAAGTACCGGAAGCGTTTGCTTAATTTGAAAGCCGTGCAGGCTGAAGCCGCTTCCATGTTCGCGCAGACAGGTTTTACAGCTCTCAACGGGATTAGGGGACATATCCACTATATGGGGTGTGTCCCCGTTCCCGTTCGCTATATAATAAAAAGCTACAAAGTACGCAAAATAATTTTGGGGCTGAATTTAAGCCCTTCTGTTTTTTTAAGGCACATAATTCTTTTCCTTTCTAACAATACTAGTAAGGCTCCGGTGATATTTTGTAGCCTTGATCTGAAGCCTCCGGCGCTTTATAATGGATAAAGAAAGGTTGTGATTAGAGTGGAACATTTCGGACAGGTAATGGAGCTTAAAGATGATAAACGTGCCCTGGTTAAAATTCGCCAGCACCTCTCCTGTGGGAGCTGTGGCCGCTGCGCAGGATTTTTTGGAGATCCGGAGAAAAATAATATTTTTCTGGTAGAGGTTTTGAACCCTATTGGAGCAAAAAAAGGAGAGCTGGTCCGGCTGGAAACCAGGTCTTCGGAAGTAATTCTGGCAGCATGTTTACTTTATCTTTTACCGCTGGCGGGTTTGCTTGTAGGGATTTTAGCCGGGCGGAGCTGGGCCGTTAGCCGGGCATTGGCCGGTAGCCCTGATTTATGGGGGTTGGGTATCGGTTTTTTATTCATGGCCGGCGTTTTTTTCCTTCTGCGGTTGTATGAGAAGAATCTAAAACGGGGAAAACGCTTTAAAGCAACCATTACCTCTGTTGTAGATGAGAACGAGATTCCTGAGGATCTGGTTCCGGCTGAATAAACAATCGAAAGCATAAGCTGTTTGATGAAATAAACAGACAAGAATAGGCAAAAGTAGACAGGAATCGACAAATTCAGCCAAGGGGGGAATTTGTTGCATTGCTGACCTTTTTATGTTAAAATACCTTACGAATTGAAGCTGTACCTCATCTCTTATACCTGAGGTGGGGTAGAGGTGCGGCAGGTCATGAGTATGCCGGGGAGATCTGGGCCTTGATGAAGCGTGCAGAAAGGGACCGCCGCCGAAGTTTTTAGCTTGCCCGGAAGCTGAAAGCTGGTTTGCTGGCGAATAGCTTGCAGACTGTCACCGTAAGGAAGCCCTTTTTTACGGTGGAGAGCTATCTCATCAAGGGCGAAAGAGGTTTGCGTGAGCTGTTAAAACGGCTGGCGGTAAGACCTGTTAGTCGTTTTTTATTTTGCAGGGGAGGTTTTGGGGGATGATTTTGGCGGGAACGATGAAAATTAACTATAAGCAGCACCTGGAAATTGGGGGCTGTGATACTGTTGAACTGGCCAAGCAGTATGGAACGCCGCTTTATGTAATGGACGAAGAACTCATTAGGGAAAATTGCCGGCGCTATCTTCGCGCTTTGAAGAAATATTACCCCCGGGGAAAAATAATTTATGCTGGAAAAGCTTTGCTGGTCAAGGCTGTAGCGAATCTTATGGAGGAGGAAGGACTGGGCCTGGATGTAGTCTCAGGGGGGGAGTTATATACCGCATTAAAAGCGGGTTTTCCATCTGAGCGAATCTATTTCCATGGAAACAACAAGTCGCGGCGGGAGTTGGAAGAAGCGCTGGAAGCCGGTATCGGAAGAATTGTGGTTGATAGCATGTCCGAGCTTAAAGAGCTTGCGGAGCTGTCGAGGGAGTACAGGCAAAAAACCCCGATTTTAATCCGTGTTAAACCCGGGATAGAGGCACATACCCACGATTATATCCGGACCGGCCAGGATGATTCCAAGTTCGGTTTTGGCTTAGCCGATGCTTTTGACGCTACAAACTTTGCCCTGGATAACGGCTCGTTTCTAGAGCTCAGAGGTTTTCACTGTCATATCGGTTCGCAGATATTTCAGCTTGAACCCTTTCGCCTGGCGGCCGGAGTTATGATAAAATTTATGTCCGATATAAGGGATAAGACTGGCTTTATCGCTCCGGAACTGGATATCGGTGGAGGGCTCGGTATACGTTACCGCCGGGATGACCGTCCGCCATCGATCGAAGCTTTTGTGGAATGCGTTGCTGGGGCTGTTCGAAAATATGCGCTGGAGCACAATTATCCGTTGCCGGAAATCCTGTTGGAGCCGGGGCGCTCTATTGTGGGGGAGGCCGGTATAACCCTCTATACGGTAGGGGTTGTCAAAGATGTGCCGGGGATCAGGCGTTTTGTCTCCATTGACGGAGGGATGACGGACAATATTCGTCCTGCACTTTATGGGGCGGTTTATGAAGCGGCGCTGGCAAATAAGGCTTTGCAGGAGCCGGCAGAGATGGTCACTATTGCAGGAAAGGCCTGTGAATCCGGGGATCTGCTTATTGAAGATATTCACCTACCCCCCGTAGAAAAAGGCGACCTGTTAGCTGTTTTCAGCACTGGGGCCTACTGCTATTCCATGGCCAGCAATTATAACCGCAATCCCAGGCCTGCTGTCATTTTTGTCAGGAACGGAAAATCCCGGGTAATTGTACGCAGGGAAACGTACGAAGATCTTGTCTCCCTTGATGAGATTTAAGAAAGGTGATAATTTTATGAAATTCATCAAAATGCAGGGACTCGGTAATGATTTTATTATTATCGATAACATCGAACATAAAAAAGATCATGCTTATCTGGCTGCGCTCGCCCCTCAACTATGCCGGAGGCATTTCGGCATAGGGGCGGACGGGCTTGTTATTCTGGATACTTCTGCACATGCCCCTTTCCGGATGCGGATTTTTAATGCTGACGGTAGTGAGGCGGAGATGTGTGGTAATGCCATCCGCTGCCTGGCTAAATATGTCTGGGAGAGGGGGTATCTTCGGGAATTAAATTTTGATTTTGAAACTGCAGCCGGGATAAAAAATGTAACCCTGTCTCTTTGCGGGCGGACGGTAGATGCTGTAAGGGTTAATATGGGAAAGCCCGTTCTGAATAGCAAGAAGATTCCCCTGAGCGGCCCTGAGCGGCAGGCAATTAATGAAAAAATCATTGTGGATGGGGAAGAACTGTACTATACGGCTCTGAGCATGGGGAACCCCCACTGTGTTATTTTTGTGCAGGATTTGGAGAATAAACCCTACAGCAGGTGGGGGAGGATGCTTGAAAAGGATCCTCTTTTTCCCCAAAGGACCAATGTTGAATTTGTGGAAGTAGATAACCCTGAAACAATTACCGTTAAGGTCTGGGAAAGGGGAGCCGGGTTAACTCTGGCCTGTGGAACCGGTGCCTGTGCAGCGGTAGTAGCAGGTGTTATAAACGGGCATCTCCGCCGTGCCGGGGACGTGAAAGTAAACCTTCCGGGAGGCATTTTAAAAATAAACTGGGATCAGGAACAAAATGTATATATGGAAGGGCCTGCTGAAGAAGTATTTCACGGCGAGGTAAATAATATTTTTAGAAAGGAAGAATTCTTAGATGGACCGCACTGCTGAACGAATTCGTATGTTGCCCAGATATTTATTTGCCGAGATTGATAAAAAAATTAAAGCTGCCCAGGAAAAGGGTATAGATGTGATCAAGCTAGGAATAGGTGATCCGGATTCGCCTACTCCCGAGTACATTATTAAACGCATGCAGGAAGAGGTGGCCCTGCCGTCAAACCATACTTATCCGCCCGATGAGGGGTTGAAAGAGTTCAGGGAAGCGGTAGCGGCTTATTACCTGCGCCGCCATGGCGTTGAACTGGATCCTGCAAAAGAGGTGGTTCCCTTAATCGGTTCAAAAGAGGGAATTGCTCATATTTCATTTTGTTTTACCAATCCGAGGGATGTTAATCTGGTGCCTGATCCGGGTTATCCGGTCTATGGTATAGGAACCCTTTTTGCAGGGGGAATTCCCCAGACAATGCCGCTGTTAAAGGAGAACGGTTTTTTGCCGGATCTGCGGAACATTCCCGTTGAAGCTGCCCGCAGGGCAAAGCTGTTGTTTCTGAACTATCCCAACAATCCTACGGGCGCGGTGGCGACGAAGGAGTTTTTTGAGGAGGCGGTTAGTTTTGCCAGGGAGTATAACCTCATTATCTGTCATGATGCCGCATATAGTGAAATTGCTTTTGACGATTATCGCCCGGCTAGTATTTTGGAAATAAAAGGTGCCAAAGAGGTGGCTATAGAGTTTAACTCTCTCTCGAAAACATTTAATATGACCGGGTGGCGTATAGGTTATGCAGTTGGAAACAGCCTTGCGGTGGAAGCCCTGTACCGTTTTAAGACCAATGTGGATTCCGGTCTTTTTAAAGCAATTCAGTATGCAGGGGTCGAAGCGTTTACTAACCCCTTGATGGAGCCTTTTTTGGAAGACATGCGGAAATTATACGGGGAAAGAAGAGATGTGGTTGTAAAAGCCTTGCAGGAAGCCGGTTGGGACATAGATCCCCCGAAAGCAACCTTTTATATCTGGGCTCCCGTTCCAAGGGGATATACCTCCCAGGAGTTTGTAACGCATATCCTGGAAAAAACAGGGGTAGTAATTACCCCCGGCAGGGGTTTCGGCAAAAACGGAGAGGGCTATTTTCGTATAGCGCTGACTGTAGATAAGGAGAGGCTGAAAGAAGCCATGGATCGTATCAAAGGAGCTATTAAATATGAATGATTTGTACCCGATGGAATAGAAACTTTTCTTCAAAAAAATTATATTATGAAGTTAGGAGATGATCAGATGGCCGGGTACAATGTTGCCGTAGTTGGTGTCACAGGCATGGTAGGGCAGACCTTTATTAAGGTGCTGCAGGAGAGGAGTTTTCCTGTTAAAGGATGGAAGCTTTTGGCGTCGTCGCGCTCCACCGGTAAGAAAATCAGTATAAATGGGCAGGATTACGCTGTTGAAGAAGCCAGGCCTGAATCTTTTGAGGGTATCGATTTTGCCTTTTTTAGCGCGGGAGGGGATGTCAGCCTGCAACTGGCCCCCGAAGCGGTAAAAAGGGGAACCGTTGTTATAGATAATAGCAGTGCTTTCCGCATGGATCCGGAAGTGCCGCTGGTTGTTCCCGAGGTTAACCCGGAAGCTGTTCAAAGCCATAAAGGGCTTCTAGCAAATCCTAATTGCTCAACGATCCAAATGGTTGTCGCTTTGCAGCCCTTGCATCTGGCGGCCGGTTTGAAAAGAGTGGTTGTAGCTACCTACCAGTCTGTCTCCGGTGCAGGCAGGGAAGCTGTGGATGAGCTGGTGGCCCAAAGCCGGGCTGTTTTGGATAAAAAAACTGCAATGCCGAAGGAAAGAATTCCCTATAAAAACGCCGCTAAACAATATCAGATCGCATTTAATATGGTGCCGCATATCGATGTTTTTGATGAAGACGATTATACCAAAGAAGAGATGAAAATGATTCGGGAAACACGCAAAATAATGAACCTTCCGGATTTGCCGATTACAGCAACCACGGTAAGGGTGCCGGTATTTAACGGACATTCTGAAGCTGTAAATGTGGAGTTGAAAAACCCCCTGTCTTCAGAGGATGCCCGTCGCCTTCTTTCGGAATTTCCAGGTATTATCGTGCTGGATAATCCTTCAGAGTTGAGTTATCCGATGCCTGTTTATACCGAGGGCAGGGATGAAGTGTTTGTGGGGCGGATACGCACCGACCATTCTGTTCCTTATGGCTTGAACATGTGGGTTGTTGCTGATAATATCCGCAAGGGCGCTGTAACCAATTCTATTCAGATAGCCGAATTGCTGTTGTAATAATAAAAAGGTCATTAGATACTTGAGGTGAGCCATATTGAAAATTTTGGTGCAAAAGTACGGGGGGACTTCTGTAACAAATACGGAAAAAAGAAAATTGATTCATCAAAGGGTCAAGGAGGCCATGAAAGAGGGTTTTAAGGTTGTCCTTATTGTTTCGGCAATGGGACGGGAGGGAGATCCTTATGCGACTGATACACTGAGATCCCTGGCGCTGGGGGAATGCGATGATCTTCCGCTAAGGGAGCTTGATTTAATAATGTCTTGTGGCGAGATAATCTCCGCGGTGGTTGTTGCAGCCACTCTCCGTGCTCAGGGGATACCTGCTTGTGCCTTAACGGGCGCACAGGCAGGTTTTCTGACAGATGGGCGCTATAGTGAAGCTGAAGTAGTTGATTGCCAGCCTTCCAGGATTAAGGAATTATTACAGCTAAATGAGGTTCCCGTCGTTGCGGGCTTTCAGGGTACGGATGCGCAGGGAGAGATAAATACCCTGGGCAGAGGGGGGAGCGATACCTCAGCCGTTATTATGGGAGCGGCATTAGGTGCTGAAAGAGTGGAGATATTTACCGATGTATCGGGAATAATGACCGCAGACCCCTTAATTATTGACGGTGCAAGGGTCATTCAGCAAATTACTTACAGTGAGGTTAGCCAGTTGGCCTATGAAGGGGCAAGGGTTATCCATCCCCGGGCGGTAGAGGTGGCCATGTGCAATAATGTCCGTATTATGGTGAAGAGCCTGGAGGAGCCAGGTGTAGGGACGTTGATAACGACTGAGGCTTCATTGATAAAGGGAAATTTTAGCACCCGCGGGCGCAGGGCCGTTACCGGGATAGCTCACGAAACGAACCTGGTTCAATTTTTGATCGAGCTGGACCACCCCAATTCCTCCAGCGAGCTTGAGATTTTCCGGCAGATTGCAGAAGCGGGGGTGAATATCGACCTGATCAGTGTTTTCCCTTTATTGAAAGCCTTTGTTATCGAAGATAAGCATTGCCGGAAGGTAGAAAGAATCTTGGAACGGCTGGAAGTACCCTTCAAAGTGGAAAAAGACTGTGCCAAGGTTTCCGTGGTAGGGGTGGGGATGCACAGTATCCCCGGTGTGATGGCCAAGGTAGTAAAGGCCTTAAACGAACATAATATTGAAATAAAGCAGACGGGTGATTCAAATATTACCATTTCATTGCTTATTAAGCAGGATGATCTCCGCCGTGCGGTTCAAACTATTCATGATAGTTTTTGTTTGGCCAACGGCAATGCAGAGGGGCAATAGAGGCTTTATCATAATATTTAATGCGGCAGCCTCCTGCCTATTACAATAAATATGTTTGTTATGCGGTTATATGCAAAACTTGTAAAACCTTTAAACAGAGCTTTTGCCTTTTCGTGGGTAGAAGCTCATTTTTTTCTTGAAGAATAAAGGGTTTTTACTCGAAAAAAAGAATAGTATTACTTACCGTTATTAATCAGGAAGGATGATCAATGGTGCAGCTCATACCGGCAGTCGATCTTCAGGGTGGGAAATGTGTCCGTCTTTATAAAGGGGAAAGGGAGATGAAGACCGTTTATAGCAATAACCCGGTAGAGGTGGCCCTGAAATGGCAGTCGGAGGGCGCAAGCCGCCTTCACCTGGTGGATCTGGATGGAGCTTTTGAAGGGAAGCCGGTTAATTCCACCGTGATCTCCGCTATAGCTTCAAAGCTCCATATACCGCTTCAGCTCGGAGGCGGCATAAGAGATGCAGAAAACGTAAGGCGTGTTCTGGAGCTCGGTGTTTCAAAGGTGATCTTGGGCACTGCGGCGGTGGAAAAGCCGGAGATGTTAAAAGAGCTGCTTGATCGCTATCAAGACAGAATTATTGTGGGAATAGATGCCCGCGATGGGGTTGTGGCCGTGAAGGGATGGGTCGAGAATTCTCAAAGAAAGGCTGTGGATTTCGCCCTGGAAATGCAGGATCTGGGGGTCAGGGAGATTATCTATACGGATATTTCCCGCGACGGAACCCTTGAAGGTCCAAATTACAGCGCACTGGAAGAAATGGCAAGGGCCCTCGAGATACAGCTTATTGCCTCCGGCGGAGTTTCCTCTCTGGAGGATCTGCGCCTACTGAAGGAATTGGAACATTTAGGTATTACAGGTGTAATTGTCGGGCAGGCTCTTTATAGCGGCAAGTTTTCTTTAAAAGAAGCGTTGATGGAAATTGAAAAATAATGGTTATGTTCTATTAGGGGAGTGTTGCTAATTGATCAAAAGGATAATCCCCTGTTTGGATATAAAAGCGGGAAGGGTAGTAAAGGGAGTACAATTTGCTGATTTAAATGATGCGGGTGATCCCGTCGAGCTGGCCGGGTATTATAATCAACACGGCGCCGATGAGCTTGTTTTTCTGGATATAACAGCCACCAATGAGGGGAGAAAAACTATGTTGGATGTGGCTGCAAAGGTAGCCCGTGAAGTCTCTATTCCCCTTATTGTTGGGGGGGGTATTGATTCCATTGAGCAGATGGACAAAGTGCTTCAGACAGGGGCGGATAAGTTTTCTTTCAACACCCCTGCAGTGGAAAATCCCGGGTTGATTGAAGAGGCCGCGCGTATTTTCGGAAGCCGTTGTGTTATCGTAGCTATTGATGCTCGCTGGAACGAGAAGAAGGGGGACTGGGAGGTATACACGCACGGCGGGCGGCAGGTGGCCGGTGGGTTGACTGCCGTTGAATGGGCTGCCAGGGTGGAGAACCTTGGGGCAGGGGAAATACTCCTTACCAGTATGGATGCGGACGGCGGTCGGGATGGCTTTGATATACCCCTTACCAGGGCGGTTTCCGAAAAGGTTGGGATACCGGTTATTGCCTCTGGCGGTGCCGGCAAGATGGAAGACTTTTATAAGGTTTTAACTGCGGGGAAGGCCGCGGCTGCCCTGGCGGCCTCGGTGTTTCACTACCGCCTGTTATCAATTACAGACTTGAAAAAATATTTGCTAGAACAGGGTTTGGAGGTGCATTTATCCGATGACTGCCAACTTTAATCTCGATGAGCTATCCTTTGAAAAATATGGGCTTCTTCCGGCAATTGTACAGGATTATAATAACGGGCAGGTTCTCATGCTGGCGTATATGAACAGGGAATCACTGCGGAGAACCCTGGAGACCGGGTTGACCTGCTTCTGGAGCCGCAGCAGGCAGGAGTACTGGCAGAAGGGTGAGACCTCCGGAAACATTCAAATTGTACAGGAGATATATTATGATTGTGATGCTGATACCTTGCTTGTCAAGGTGAAACAAGTGGGTCCTGCCTGCCATACAGGCGAGAGAAGCTGTTTTTATCGTTCAATTCCCTTTACGCCCAAAGAACGGTAATAGCGTTATTTTTTTGGGAAAAATTATGGCATATTCAGAATGGAAGCAGCATATCATTGAGGTTCCTTCCGGCTTTGTCTCCCTAACATTTAATGAGAAAGGGATCTACCGGCTGGGATTGAGCCGGGAACTTAATATTTCGGAGTTCTGCCCCGCGGTTGGCAAGGAAAAACTTCCCTGGCCCGACCTTGCTGATGAGATTCAAGGGTATTTTAAGGGCAGGGAAATAAAAGGAGATTACCCCATTATCTGGGACGGTTATTCTGCCTGGACTTTGAAGGTCCTGCAATTAACTAGGTTGATCCCATACGGGGAAACTGTGTCTTATAAACGGTTGGCGGTGATGGCGGGCGTTCCTAAAGGAGCAAGGGCTGTTGGGCAAGCTCTTCATAGAAACCGCACCCCTCTTCTCATACCCTGCCACCGTGTTGTAGGGCAGAGGGGGTGTCTCGTTGGGTTTGGCCAGGGCCTGGAATGGAAAAGGGAGCTTTTAGATCTCGAAAGATCAGCACAGGGTGCTGATTTATAAATTTACCCAGTTGTTTCTTTCAAGATTTAAAGGTATAATTTTTTTAGCCCGTTTCGATAATAATTATTTATAGAGAAAAAACTCCGAGTGGGTGAAATATGGGTAAACAGCATACTCTAATAACCTTGGATGATATCAAGACGAATCCCACGGCAACGGCCTATATACAAAAAGCTAATGATAATCTAGGGAGCCTGGGTTTTACGGAACACGGTTTCCGGCATAACAACCTGGTGGCGGATACCGCTTATAGGATCCTGATCGATTTAGGTTATAGTTTGCGTGAGGCCGAACTTGCCGCTATTGCAGGCTACCTGCACGATATCGGTAATGTAGTGGAACGTACCAATCACTATACCATCGGTGCATTAATAGCGATGGATATATTAAAAGAAATGGGGATGGATAAGAATGAGATTGCCGAAATAGCTTCCGCTATCGGTAATCATGATGAGCAGCATGGCCATCCCGTAAGCAATATTTCCGCTGCGGTAATTTTAGCCGATAAGTCGGACGTCCACAGATCCAGGGTTCGCAACCGGGATTTAGCCTCATTTGATATTCACGATCGTGTCAATTACGCTGCCGAAGAATCCGCACTGGAGCTGGATCCCAAAAGGCGGATTATAACCCTGAGGCTCCAAATTGATACGAGCATTAGCAGGGTAATGGAGTATTTTGAAATTTTTTTAAGCCGTATGATAATGTGCCGGCGCGCTGCCGATTTTCTTTCTTCCCGTTTTGCGCTGGTTATTAATGAAGCGCAGTTGCTCTGATATGAGCGGGCGATTCACTGCAGATGGAGTTAGATGAAGTATGGGGGTTTCCTGGAAAAAAGCTTTTTTGAATAAGGGCTCCACTCTAACTGCAACGCTATTCTATTCCAGCGCAAACTGATGGATATTTTTTGCGTGTATGGCGCAGATGTTATACAGCAATATTGCCTTATCCTTAGTGGTCCGGCTACCACGACACGGTTACACGGTTAAATGACAACAATGGCAACAATTAGGCGGTACAAGCTGTGGGTGGTACAAGCTGGGATTTGTGTAGATTCGATTATATTGGTAAGGGGAGGGGTAAACAATTGAAAAGGCGTTATAAAGCCAGTCCTTTATTTTTTATTTTTTTATCCTTGATTTTAGTAATAGCATCAGGCGCTTTCCTATACAACTGGGAGAGCTACCTGAAAAAAGGCCTGGATCTGGAGGGCGGGGTTTATGTGCTTCTGGAAGCGGCTCTCTCTGAAGATGAGGAAGTCGATCACGATGCTATCCAACGGGCGATGACCATTATCAGCAACAGGATCGATGAGTTGGGGCTGGTTGAGCCGGTATTGCAGCGTGAAGGCGAAAGGCGTATCAGAATTGAGTTGCCGGGAATTGAAGACCAGGAACAGGCTATGGAGGTAATCGGTAGAACCGCTATGCTGACCTTTGTCAGCCCTGAGGGTGATGTTTTGCTAACAGGTGCTGATTTAAAAAATGCATACTTTACGCGGGGTAACTACAGTGAACCGCTTGTAGCTCTGGAGTTTGGACCGGAAGGAAGGGACAAGTTTGCTGAAGCAACTGAAAAATACCTAGGGCAGCCGATTGCCATTTTTCTCGATGATGAACTCGTTTCAGCCCCCACGGTGCAGAACATAATCGAGGAAGGAAATGCTGTTATTACCGGTATCTCCTCAGCGGAGGAGGCGCACAATATTGCTTTGATGCTGCGGACGGGTGCCCTGCCGGTTGATCTGGTTGAGCTTGAAACCCGTTCGGTAGGACCGATGCTCGGCGAAAATGCCCTCAGGCTGAGCTTTACGGCGGGTATTATCGGGTTGGCAATCGTTATGGTGTATCTGCTTTTCTTTTATAAATTTGCCGGGCTGATTGCCGATATTGCCCTGACAGTTTACATGGGGCTGGTCTTTCTTATTCTGG
>DUQX01000111.1 GCA_012837615.1 Bacillota bacterium
GAATCCGGAAACTTATCCGCAGCACCACTATTTTTTTGCCCATATTTGCCGGCAAAGTGCTTCATTAGGATGGGAATATCGCTTTTTCTATCCCTTAATGCAGGTATATGCAGGTTTAGAACATTTAAGTGAAAAAAGAGATCCTCCCGAAAATTTCCTTTTTTAATTTCGTCGGGCAAAAAGCAGCTGGTAGCGGCAATAACGCGGACATTTATAGGAAGGAGGCGTTCCCCGCCAAGGCGGCAGATAACTTTCTCCTGGAGAATACGTAGCAGGCTCGATTGCAGTGAAGGGGTAAGTGCGGATATCTCGTCAATAAAAAGCGTACCTCCATGGGCAAGTTCAAAAAGGCCTGCCTTTCCACCTTTCTTTGTACCTGAAAAAAACCCTTCCTCATAACCAAACAACTCTCTTTCAAGAAGGTCTCCAGAAGAGTTTGAACAATTAATGACCACAAAGGGACCTTCCCGGCGTAAACTCGCAGCGTGTATACTGTGGGCAAACAAATCCTTGCCTGTCCCGCTTTCCCCGGTAATCAATACCGTCGAATCGGTCAAGGCATATTTACGGGCGCGTGCCAGGGTTCTCTTAATCGCTTCAGAAGAACCTATTATATCCCGAAAAGTATGCTGCGCCAGAAAACCGCCGGCGGCATAAAGCTTGCTGCGCATGAATCCTTCAAGGTTCTGAAGTTCATGTATGTTTTGCATGGTAACTACCGTGCCCAGAAACTCCCTATCCAAGAATATGGGAACTCGATTAAAAACAACTTGCTTGCCATTAATTTTTTGTACCTCTTTTTCTACTACATCATTGGACTGAAATATTTTTTGAATCTGGGGAATATGGAGATCGTTAACTTTGTTGCCTATTAGCTCCTTGCCGGAAACATTGAAAAGCCCTTCTGCTGCAGAATTAAAATGGATAATTTCATTTTCCCCGTTAACAACGATAACCCCATTTGGGATATATTCAATAATGGTTTTAAAAAACTCTGCCTTTTCGCGATCCCTCCGGCGGATACGAACGAAGTCCTTCGCCCACTGCAGAGCTTCGACGATAGCCTCCCGCGAAGAATAGACCATCACACCCTCCATTCCCTGCTCCTGTGCCATGCGCACAACGCATATGCCGGAGGCTACAACTACTTCAATACCCTCATCATGGGCTCTTTTTATTTCCTCTTCCAGTTCCTTTTCGTTACGATAGAAAAATAAGCGCAGGTCATCCAGGGAAAGGATCTGTGCAATATTTTTAAAATCGTAAATATCCTTACGCTTGATATAATCAAAGTAAGCTATCTTAGAGCCGAGCTGCTTGGCATGATTTAATGCCTGTATAATATCGAAGTTAGTAATCTGAATTAATATTACCGGTATAGACAGCTCTTTTTTTAAAATTACTCCTGTCGGACCGCGGCTAATAATGACATCGGCTCCTGACTGCGCAAATCTCTTGCCGAGTTCTACGCCTTCATCTAAAAAAGCTTCTACGATTTCCATTTCAAAATCTAGCTCTTTAGAAACTTGCTGTGCCAGCCTGGTTAGTTCCGGCAGGGGAGAAACCATTACAATACGCGATTTTTCCATTATCTAGAACCTCTTTTAATACAATTGTTTAGTAATTAAACATATTCATTTTATGGTTTTGATGTTTTTATTTATGTCCATTTTTTAAATTCTGCGTTAACTATTGAAAATCCTCTTACAAATTAAAATTTTATTATTCCGAAAATTTTACTTCAATTTTACCAAAAAAAACGCCTTTCAGTAATAACTAAAAGGCAATCCCCTTTTTTCTTTTTTTATTTTAATATAGGTTAAGGAATAATTTTATTTAAAGAATACTCAATAATACCTTCTGCTCCAGCTTCTTTTAATTTATAGACCAGTTCCCTCACAGTCTTTTCATCAATAACCGTCTCTACCGCAACCCAGCTTTCTTCATGTAATTGCGAGATAGTAGGCTTTCTCAAAGCCGGAAGCAAGGCCAGCACTTTAGGAAGATTATTTTTATTTACATTTAATTTTAAGCCAACCTTATTTTCCGCCAACAATGCGCCTTTCAATAAGGTGACGACCTGTTCCACCTTGCTCCTTTTCCACCCTACTTTCCAGCTTTCCCTGTTAACTATAAAGCGAGGAGTTGATATCAAAATAGTATCGATAATGCGAAGATTATTCGCCTTTAACGAACGACCGGTCTCAGTCAGCTCGGCAATGGCATCTACCAGCGCGGGAGGTTTCACCTCCGTCGCACCCCAGGAAAACTCTACACAGGCCTCTACGTTATGTTTTTTTAAATAATTTTTAGTTACCTCCACGAGTTCAGTGGCAATCTTTTTGCCCTGCAGTTCCTTCACACTCTGAACTGCCGATTCATTGGGTACCGCCAGCACCAGTTTAACAGGTTTCAACCCCTGGCGTGAGTAAGTTAGCTCAGCTACTTCTACCACATCCGCCGATGTTTCGGTTATCCAGTCCTTGCCGGAAATACCCGCATCAAGAACTCCGCTGGCAACATATCTGGGTATCTCCTGCGCCCTGATCAGGATACAGTCCAGAACCTCATCATCGATATAAGGAAAATATGAGCGTTCATCGAGATAAAGATTAAATCCTGCTTTTTTAAACATTTCGAAGGTTGATTTTTGCAAACTTCCCGCCGGTAAACCCAGTATTAACTTTTCCGCTTCAGTCATCTTCTTTCTGCATCCCCCAGTCACCGTTGATGTTTAATATTATAACAAGAGTAGAAACGAAAGAAAAGGGGAGGAAAAAGTAATATTACCCTCCCCTTGCTGTCCTTTTCATACTGTAATCATACCGCCGGGTTCATACTACCGGCTTCGGGAAAGAACTGATTGCCTCCAAAGATTTCTGCATTTCCTCTTCAGGTAAGGAATAATCGGTTAGTTTACCGCTGAGGTAAGCATCGTAACCGGCCAAATCCAGCAGCCCGTGCCCGCTCAGGCAAAATACAATAGTCTTAGCAACACCCTCTTCCCTGGCTTTTTCAGCTTCATCAATAGCGGCGGCAATAGCGTGATTGGTTTCAGGGGCGCAGATCAACCCTTCGGTCTGAGCAAAAATCATCCCTGCCTTATAAGTCTGCAGCTGATTGTAAGCCCGCGGTTGAACGAGGTTATCCAGGATCAACCGGCTCACAAGTGGCGACATTCCGTGGTACCTTAAACCTCCGGCGTGGATCGGTTTTGGTAAGAAGTTATGACCAAGAGTAAACATGGGTAATAACGGGGTCTTGGCCGCGGTATCTCCATAATCGTAGGCAAAAGGCCCGCGGGTTACCGTAGGACATGCAGTCGGCTCTACAGCGATGACCTGAACATCCTTTCCATGTATCTTATCCCTGATATAAGGGAAGGATAACCCGGAAAAATTACTCCCTCCGCCAACACAAGCGATCACCACATCCGGATAATCGCCCACAATTTCAAATTGTTTTTGCGTTTCCAGCCCGATTATCGTCTGATGAAGCATTACATGGTTTAAAACACTCCCCAGGGAATACTTGGTGTTTTCCGATGTTGCTGCATCTTCCACAGCTTCACTGATAGCTATTCCCAAGCTGCCGGAGCAATCGGGATCTTCAGCCAGGACTTTCCGGCCAAAATTTGTATCGCGGCTGGGACTGGAAACACACTCTGCTCCCCAGGCTTTCATCATTAACTGGCGGTAAGGTTTTTGCTCATAGCTGACTTTCACCATGTAAACCTTACACTCCAGGCCAAATAACGTGCATGCCAAACTCAAAGCGCAGCCCCACTGCCCTGCACCGGTTTCTGTCGATAACCTTTTAACACCGGCCACCTTATTGTAATAAGCCTGGGCTATAGCCGTATTAGGCTTATGGCTGCCGGCAGGGCTTACGGACTCGTTTTTATAATATATTTTTGCCGGCGTTTTCAGGTATCTCTCCAGGGCATAGGCCCTCTGCAAGGGTGTTGGCCTGTAGGTTATCAATTTCTCCAACACTTCCTCGGGTATATCAATCCACCGCTCAGTGCTCATTTCCTGCTCGATAAGATTCATCGGAAAGATAGGCAGAAGATCTTCCGGGCTTACAGGTTTGCCGGTGGCCGGATTTAATGGCGGCTGCAAAGGTGTAGGCATATCTGCCTGGATATTGTACCATTGCCTGGGAATCTCCTTTTCCGGTAAAAATATTTTTTTTGTCTCCATCGTCGTTTATCCTCCTTTATTATAAAATAAAAACCCTCGTCTCAGGGACGAGGGATTACTCGCGGTACCACCCATATTACCCCTCTTCGAGGGGTCACTCTAGGCAAGGTACGGGAGCAATATAATCATACACTGCTCCGATACCCCTTTCTTTTAACGGTGAAACCTCCGCCCTACCCTACACTTCATTCGGGCAGGAGCCTCCAGGACCCATTCAACAGGCGATTAAGTACCGGGCTTACAGCTTCGGGGTTTTCTACCCCTCCACCCGGCTCTCTGGACTTCTCTTACCTGCATACTATTTCCCTTCACAGGCTTTAATATAGCTTTAGTTTTCAGATAATATAGCATAACCAGCTCTTTTTGTCAATAACATTTTTTTAAAATGAGAAGAGAATCAATGAGCTAAAGAAATTCAAAATGTACTATTTTGATTATTTAGATAAGTGCGATCAAAAAAAAGCAGCAAAGCCTTTCCAAATTGCTGCTTATCTGCATACCTGAATAAATCAGCTTTCTCTGCGTAATTAATCAGGCTTGGTTAAATCCCGGCGCTAAAATGACCAAACTGGAGGTAAAAAAGAAAGACCAAAGCTACACCTAACATTGCCATAAGTATTAACACGTTAAAATCGATATTAGCAATATTGACAAATAGTGAAATCCTGTCTTTACCCGGCTTATAATCCAACTTTTGCATAAAACCAAAAACATAACGGTAAGCAGTATTTTTAAAAGCATTAAAACCTATTAACATATTATCGTAGGTAACAGAAAAAGTGCTTTTTACAGCCACATTTACAGAAACCGGGAAAGAAAGGCTGATCCCCTTCTCCAGGACCCGGGCCAGGAGAACAAATACCACTATCCCCAGTACCACCAGCAATAAAGCTGTTTGCACTCCATCTGCCGAATAGACATCCAAAGAGGAATTATGTGGAAGAACCGGCGAGAGAATCTGCGGCCAGATACCCGTTATTAAACAAGTGGCGGACAGGACAACTATGGCTGCCTGCATGCTGAACGTCAATTTTCTCTGTACTACTGCACGGGCTTTGATAAACCCAAAGTAAACAAATTTACTGAAGGAAAGTGCGGTACCTACGCTGGCTATCATCAACAGCGCTTCTGCCGGGTTGATTCCGTGAACGGCATGTTTTATAAGGTATTTGCTGACATATCCGTTAAAGGGAGGAGTTCCGGAAATGGCCAGCGCACCAACCAGCGCACCGATAAATGCAACCGGCAAGGCCCTCCATAAAGCGGAAGATCCCTTTTCCTCTTTTGGAGGGTGTTGATGCAGTTCATGCAAGTTCTCTGTCCCGACAGTATAAATCAATGCCCCCGCACTCATGAAAAGCAGCGCTTTGTAAATCATATGATTGACCAAGTGCAAGAGCCCGCCGTCTACAGAAAGCGACATCCCCAGGCCAACAGCGGCGACCATGTACCCAACCTGGCTGATGATATGATATGAAAGCAGGCGGCGAAGGTCGCTCTGGAGAAGGGCCATGGTAACCGCAAAGATAGCCATACATGCGCCCATTATATTAATAAAAGGGCTCGCTGGAAGAACACGGGCAACGGCGTAAACACCAACCTTAGTACACAAAGCCGCCAGCAAAACGCTGCAAGGAAAATTGGCAGACGGGTAACCCCAGGGGACCCAAAAATGTAAAGGCAGAAAAGCGGTCTTGATACCGATACCCAGAATAAAGAAGAAAAGCCCCGCCTCCGGATACATCAACTCAAAAGTACCCGTAGCGTTGTACTGGAGTACTATTCCCACAAGCAGAGAAAAACCGCTCGCCAACGAAAAGAACAACATGCGGTAAGCCATACGCACGGCATGTGGCGTTTTCCTTAGAAAAACCAGGGCAGCGGTGGTTAAAGTTAAAGTTTCCCAAAAAAAGAGGAAGGTAAGAAAATTATCGGCAAAGCAAACACCTATAGCGCTGGCAATTGCACCCAGGGATACCGCCTGCTCTGATGGTTTGGATACGTCCAGGCCATAGAGCAGACCTATGGCTCCCACAAACAAGAACCCAAAGCCTGCAATTTTACTGTAAGGATGTTCGCTAAATGAAAAGAGCGTCAGATTAGTTTCCTGCTGAAAAGCAGAATCCGATAACAAAGTGTAACTCCCGAGCTCCACGCCGCTTAAGAGGAAAAAAGCCAGGAAAAGAAGCCCCGCAATATATGCTAACATAAGCGCCCGGCGCCATTTTTTAGAAAGGAAAATAATGGCGGGAAACACAATAACCGGGGCAAAAATTGACAATAGCAGAATGCTCATTTGGATCACTTCCTCATTTGTTTTAAGGATAAGCAATATACAAAACCTTCCGGCCAAAACTAACCTTAAGCCGCCCACCAGGATTAACATCAAACGTCATTGTCATCAGCACCGTTGCAAAAGAATAGCTACATCAAACACCTTTTCTAATACACTCAACGGGGGAAGACAATATTACTTTTAAAGCCATATTTTTACATCTTTCTCACCCCTGTGAAGGTGCATCCCCCGTAAAATAAAAAACTGCCTGGCTCTTATGCAAGGCAGCAATCCGACATGACAAATTCAGAAAATTGTCATGTAGACAAAACGGAATATTATTGTTATAATGTTGTTATATATTTCACAAATAGTTACCGGGGGGTGCGCCTTTATGGTGCTACCTCTTGAGGCTCTCCGGAGGAGCCATCTCCGGAGGGCTTTTCTTTAATCATAGCAAATAAATACCCCCATTCATAGGAGTATAACTGCCACTTACATGTCAGTTATTTGCAATATATCTGATAGCAACCTGACACTGCTGGCAATCTTAATAAGATATTGTATCTTGCCATGATATTTAATTGATTGTTTATTTCAACTATTATCTTTTGATTGAATATAACATAATATTTGGGTTTCTACAAGAGGTAATATATTGATATGCAATTTTATTTTCATTAATTTTTTTAGGCAATATTTATCAAATAATCCCTACTACTGTATATTTCTAAGACGGAAAGCAGCAATAAAGGTCTGGGAGCTTGATTGCTGCTTTCCTGCCCACTGTAATACCCAGCCTGAACTATCAGGTTCCGACTCCGAAAACACCAAATTGAAGATAGAACAAAAAAGCCAATACTACTCCCAACATACCTATGATCAATAACACGTCAAAATCTAATTTGCTTATACTGCTAAATTCCGATGTCCCGCTTCTTCCCGTTTTATAATTTATTTTTTTAATAAACCCAAATATAGACCGGCCGGCAATATTTTTAAGCAGATTTATTGTCCTCGGAAAATTTTCGTAGGTTGCAGGGAAAGTGCTTTTAACAGCCACATCTACGGAAATTGGAAAAGAAAGACTGATCCCCTTCCCCAGGACTCGCGCTAGAAAAACAAATGCCACTATTCCCAGCACCACCAGCAATAACGCTGTTTGTACTCCATCTGCCGAATAGACATCCAAAGACGAATTATGCGGAAGAACCGGCGAGAGAATCTGCGGCCAGATACCCGTTATTAAACAAGTAGCGGATAGGACAACTATGGCTGCCTGCATGCTGAACGGCAATTTTCTCTGTACTCTTGCCCTGGCTTTAATAAATCCAAAATAAACGAATTTACAGAAACAAAGCACGCTGCCAATGCAGGCTACCGCCAGCAGCGCTTCTGCTGGATTAATTCCCTGAACGGCACGTTTTATAAGGTATTTGCTAACATATCCGTTAAAAGGAGGAGTCCCGGAAATGGCCAGCGCACCAACCAGCGCACCGACAAATGCAACCGGCAAGGCCCTCCACAAAGTGGGGGATCCCTTTTCAACTCTTGAAGGATGGCGGCACAGTTCATGAAAATTCTCTGTCCCCGCTGTATAAATCACGGCCCCCGCACTCATGAATAACAGCGCTATAAAAATCATATGATTGAGCATGTGCAAGAGCCCACCGTCTACAGATAGCGACATCCCCAGGCCAACAGCGGCGACCATGTACCCAACCTGGCTGATGATATGATATGAAAGCAGGCGGCGAAGATCGCTCTGGAGAAGGGCCATGATAACCGCAAAGATAGCCATGCATGCGCCCATTATATTGATAAAGTCACTTGGTGGAAGAACACGGGCAACAGCATAAACACCAACCTTGGTGCATAAAGCCGCCAGCAAAACGCTACAGGGAAAATTGGCAGCTGGAAACCCCCAAGGGACCCAAAAATGCAAGGGCAGAAAAGCAGACTTTATGCCGATACCCAGGATAAAGAAGAAAAGCCCCGCTTCCGGATACATTAACTCAAAAGTTCCCGTGGCGTTGTACTGGAGAATAATTCCTACCAGCAGCGAAAAACCGCTCATCAACGAAAAAAACAACATACGGTAAGCCATGTGCACAGCATGAGGTGTTTTCCTTAAAAAAACCACAGCAGCGGTAGCCAAAGTCATGGTTTCCCAAAAAAAGAGAAAAGTAAGGAAATTATCCGCAAAACAAAGACCAACTGCACTGGCTATCACTCCTAAGGATACCGCCTGCTCAGATGTCCTGGATACGTCCAAGCCGTAGAGCAGCCCTATAGCACCTACAAACAAGAACCCGAAACCGGCAATTTTACTGTAAGGATGTTCACTAAACGAAAAGAGCGTCAGATTGGTTTTCAATTGGAAAGCAGAATCTGATAACATAGTGTAACTTCCGAACTCCGCGCCGCTTAAGAGATAAAAAGCCAGAAAAAGAAGCCCTGCAATATATGCTAATATAAACCCCCGGCGCCATCTTTGCGAAAGAAACGATACGACAGGAAACAGTATAACAGGTGCAAACACCGATAATAATAAAATGTTCATTTCATCACTTCCTCACTTTTTAAGAGTATAATATAATCTACTTTCCGTCTCATACCTCCTAATAGCCGACTAAATTTATTCCTTAACAATCAACTTGTTTGCGAAGCTATAAATCATCCAAAATACGACCACTGATAATTGCGTTTAATACCGTCGTAAAACCTTAAGACATAATACTCACCCTTTCATTTTTATGTTAATCAAACTTTTCTAACAATTTTTGTAAAAGAGTTTGATTAATTAGAGATCTACATTCCATCCCATTCCACCCCGCGCTTACCTCGACTTGCTACCATAAAAAACAAAAAACTGCCAGGCTCTTATTAAACGAGGCAGCTATTCGACATGGTGAATTCAGCAAATTGTCGTATAGACAAAGATGATCATTCTTGTTATAATGTTATAAAAGGTGAAAAAATAGCTACCGGGGGTGCATCTTTATGGTGCTACCCCTTGAGGCTCTCCGGAGGAGCCATCTCCGGAGAGTTTTTTTATTTTATATTATCAGAAATATTTCCCCTTTCATAGTAGTACAACTGCCAGGTTCGCGTCAGTAATTCGCAATAAAAGTGGCAGCATTTTGTCATGGGGCTGGAAATAAAAAATTGCTTTCCACCGTTTCCCTCAAACAAGCTAATTTCGGTTTTAAGCAATATTATTTAGGAATACCCTATTTTCAAGCATTATCATTTGTATTTTGTATTCTAAATCAAACCCTTTTTTATTACCGCTGTCAATGCTTGCATTTTGTTGGAGACACCCAGTTTATCAAAAATATTATTCAGCTTCCGGTAGAACGTTCTTTCTCCGATAAATAATTCGGAAGCAATCTCCGTATAGGACTTGCCCTCACTGCACAGTTTTAGTATCTTAATTTCATCTTCTTCTAACGTTTGGCGACGTTTTTTGGGTCTGTTCTGAAAGGAAAGGAGCAGGGTGTCCAGGACAACATTTTGAAAAGCTCTTTCTCCGTTAACCACCTTAATTACCGCTTCGCTGATTTCTTCCAAAGAAGCCTGTTTTGAATAATAACCATTTATCCCTAAGGATAAAGCTTTCTCCACTAATTCTGGCTCATAATAACTGGAAACAATTATTACAGGCATTTCGGGATGGCTGGAAAAAAAATCTGCTAATAAGTCCAGTGCATTTCCATCGGAGAGCTGAATATCCATTATCACCGCGTCTGGTTTACATGTACGAAACAGTTCAGGTATATCCGCAGCACAATTGGTTTCACCGACAACTTGAATGCCTTCTCCGCTAAGCATTCCTGCAAGGCACTCTCGGAACAAAGCATGTCTTTCGGCTAATAGCACTCGCACGGCTTTTTTGTTCACCGCTGACCTCCAGGATTGTATTTGGCTCTTTTTTTACTAGAGCTAATCCCAGCAGTTAGAAATCACCGCTAGCTTTGCATCAGCCTTTTTCCTTTCAAAAAAAAAGCCCCGGCTCCGTAATAGGAAAAAGGGCTTATTAAACAAATGCAAATTTTACCTTTTTCGGGGAGAGCCATTCCCAGAAAAACAGTGTATGATATTATACCGGGGGTTGCACCATCTTGCTAAGGGCACAACAAATAATTGTTTATTTTTATAATTATATCTTAGCTGAAAAATCTATAGTATGGAATAATTATAGCATAATTATTTATTTTTCTCAAGGAAAATTTATGTTTAATAAATTTTTTCACTAAATTTCCTTATACGAAGATTTTTGTTTGACACGATTCAGCTTCATCCCCCTTCATTTCTTCTTAAATTATCTAAACCCCAATTCCGAGAATCCCAAATTGCAGGTAAAACAAGAATACCAGAGCTACACCGAGCATGCCCATGAGCATAAAAACGTCAAAATCAAGGTTTGCAACATTAAAAAATTGTAAAATCCTGTTTTTACTCGGTTTATAATCAAGTCTCTGCATAATATGGAAAAATGAGCTATAGATATTATTTTTAAGAGCACCTGCCGCATTCAGCATATCACCATATGCGCTGTATAAAGAACTATCTATAACCAGCTTCAGGCCAATAGGTTTGGATAGTTTTATTTCCTTCTCCAGCACTCTAGCCAAAAGAATAAAGGCAACGATCCCATACGCAACCAGCTTAAGCGCAGTAATAATACCATCTGCAGTATAAACATCGAGAGAAGTGTTATATGGAAGCAGTGGTGCCAAAAGCTGTGGCCATACACCCGTTGCTATGCAGCTGACTGATAAAACAACTATACCCGCCTGCATGCTGAATGTCATTTTCCTCTGTACTTTTCCACGGGCTTTGATAAAACCAAAATAAATAAATTTACAAAAACAAAGCGCAGTACCGACACTGGCCAAAATCAAGAACATTTCTGCCGGATTTACACCGTGGGCTGCATGTTTTATCAAATGCTTCCCGACATAGCCATTAAATGGAGGTGCGCCGCAAATAGCCAGTGCTCCAACCAGTGCCCCCACAAATGCTACCGGCAAAGCTTTCCATATAGGGGAAAGGCCTTTTTCTTTCTCCGGAGATACTTCGGGACAATGCAATTCGTGAAACTTCTCAGTTCCAACAGTGTAAATTAACGCTCCCGCACACATAAAAAGCAGTGCTTTGTAAAGCATATGGTATACCAGAAACAAAAGCCCGCCATCTACAGCCATGGGAACACCCAGTCCAACACCGCAAACCATGAATCCAACCTTGCTGATAATACTATATGAAAGCAGGTGGCGCAGATCGCTCTGGAAGAGGGCCACAATAACTGCATAAATTGCCATACACGCACCCATAGTGCAAATAAAATTGCTCGGTGGAAGAACTCGAGCTACGGCATAAACCCCAACTTTAGTACACAGTGCCGCCAGCAAAACGCTGCAGGGAAAATTGGCGGCCGGATACCCCCAGGGTACCCAAAAATGCAAGGGCAAAAAGGCGGTCTTTATACCGATGCCCAGGATAAAGAAGAAAAGCCCCGCTTCCGGATACATCAGCTCAAACGTTCCCGTAGCGTTATACTGGAGAATAATCCCCACCAGCAGAAAAAAACCGCTCATCAATGAAAAGAACAACATGCGATAAGCCATTCGGACAGCATGAGGTGTTCTTTGTAAAAACACCACGGCAGCAGTGGTTAAAGTCAAAGTCTCCCAGAAAAAGAGGAAGGTAAGAAAGTTGTCGGCAAAGCAAACACCCAGCGCGCTCGCTATTGCGCCTAACAGTACTGCCTGTTCTCCCGGCTTGGAAACATCCAGACCGTAGAGCAGCCCGATCGCCCCTATAAAAAGAAATCCAAAACCGGCGATTTTGCTATAGGGATGGTCACTAAATGAAAAAAGTGTGTGATTCAGATCAGATAATAATGTATAACTACCCAGTTCCACGCCGGTCAATAAATAAAACGCCAGAAAGAGAAGCCCTGCAATATAAACTATCATCAAGGCCTTGCGCCACTTTTTCGAGAGAAAAAGCACGGCAGGAAACACTAGAACCGGTGCAACTACTGACAATAACAACAAGTTCATTTAAATCCCTTCCTTATAAGCTATATAGTTACAAAATAGTTACAAAGGATTAACTGCTTTCCGGCATAAAGCAACAGAAATAGCCCGCCTAATATACCTTTAAAACAGATAATTGACAACGCTGTTAACAATAGGAACCGTAAGATCAAGCTTGATCCCTATTACTATACAGGCAACAGCCAACGCAGCTATAGGAAGCACCATCGTCCAGGGTGCCTCAATACCTTCGGAAGGTGTAAAATCGCCTTTTCTAAAAAAGGCAGCTATTATTATTGGGAAAAAGTACATCGCATTTAAAACAGCGCTGGTAATTAGAATAATTATAATCACAGGCAGGTGGGCCTCCAGGCTACCCATTAAGAGGTACCATTTGGAGATAAATCCGTTAATGGGCATTATCCCCACCATCCCAATACTCCCTACAGTAAAAGCCAGCATGGTAATAGGCATACGCCGGCCTACGCCGTTGAGCTCGCTGATTCTTTCCTTGCCGGTCATAGTAATAATAGCACCGGCACAGAAGAAAAGAGTTATTTTCAACAGCGCATGGTTAAAAAGATGTAATAGTCCACCGTTCAACCCCATCTGCGTTAACAAGGCACCGCCCAATGTAATATAGCCAAGCTGGCTGATAGTTGAGAAAGCCAGCCTTCGTTTAAGAAAATCTTGTCGCATTGCAATTATAGATGCTAACAGGATCGTAAAGGAAATTATAACAACGACATAAATGCCCAGGTTCAGATCTTTCATTAAATCAGTACCGTAAACCGAATACATTACCCTTAAAATTCCGAAGACACCTGACTTGACGACAGCGACAGCGTGCAACAAAGCACTGACAGGGGTTGGCGCAACCATGGCTGACGGCAACCAGGAATGCAGCGGCATAATTGCCGCCTTGACTCCAAATCCAAAAAGATAGCAGAAGAAAATAATACTCAGCGCCAGCGGAGCCATCCGGGCAGCCTCCGTAAATATTCCCCCCTGCGCAAAATCAAGACTCCCGGCAAATCCAAAAGTTGCAAACAAGGCAAACAAAACCAGCCCGGCACCGGAAAAGCTGTAAATAATATAGCGTAAACCTGCTTTATGGTCTTTCTCTTTACCCTCATGAATAACCAAAGGATAAGTAACCAGGGTTAGCAATTCATAAAACAGGTAGAGCGTAAATAGATTTGCAGAAAAGGCAATACCCATAGTCACGCTAAGGGAGAGCAGGAAAAAAATAAAAAAACGCCTCCTGTTATGTTCAAAAGACATATAGCCAATAGAGTAAAGCACAGTAAATACCCAAAGTGTAGACGCTATTCCCCCAAAAAGCGCTCCTAAAGGATCAACACGAAAGGCAAAATTCAACCCGGGCATAATCTGTACCAGGTTATAAATAAGGAAATTTCCCTTGAAAACCTGCTGTATTACATTAATAACCACTATTGCCGTTACCAGGCTGATGAGAAAAACCAGGGGATTGCGAATATTGTCCTTTTTTTCAGCAATAAAAACAAGCAGCAGTGCTCCGATTATCGGAATAATAACGGCATAAAGCGGTAAACTCGAAACAATTTCCACTTAGCTTCACCCCTTTTTCCGGAGATATTTCTTATACTCGTCAACTTACGATAACTGCAACTACTTAAGATGCTTTGTCCTACTTTTTGACTCCCCAGAGCACCATAATCGACATTACAGCGGTAAAAATAACTGTCGTTTCAAGTAAAGTATCATAGCCGCGATAATCCAGTACAACATTGGCAACAAGATTAGAGCCGCCGCTTTCAATCATCCCCACATCAACATAACGGCGCATAACATAATTATTAGTCGGATTCGATACTTCCCCGTAAACTGGCATTTCCATAATAGATAGAAAAAGCACCGAGGCAATGAAAGCTATTAGGAGAACCATTACTCCTATAAAAGTAAACTCACGCCAGTTAAACTTCATTCCGGTCGCCTCCCCACTCTAGATATTACTGTAATCATCAGAACGGAGGATCCCAAGGCAACCGCGGCTTCGGTAATAGCAATATCCGGAGCGTTAAGCATCTGCCAAACAAAAGCCATTATTATGCTGTATCCCCCGTATACAATAGCCATGACTAAAAGATCATCAAAAATAAATATTGCCATTATAGCAAGAACCAGCAGGGTTAAAAGAAGAAATAACAAATATTGCGGCGCAATAATCATTTATCGCTCACCTTCTTCCTTCGGAAACTTCCCCTTTTCTTTATCATAAACATTGGTGGTAATAGTTCCTTTTGCCATCGGGACATCCAAATTATAGGCTGTTTTCATAATAAGATGCGTCATAACAGGGTTTACAATTGCAACCATCCCCATAATCATCAAAACCTTGATCACATTGGGGGCTCCCGGAATTAGGATAAGCATTGCCAAAAGAATCAGGCCGGCACCCAAAGTATCGCATTTCCCCATAGCATGAATCCGATTATATAAGTCAGGAAGTCTTAACAGGCCAATCACGGCAACTGCCAGAAAAAAATAACCTCCTAGCAATAAAATCAAAACGATAATATCTCTTGCCACTTCCATTTACTCTCCTCGCCTCCTACGTAAAAATCGTAATAAAATAATTCTCGGCCATTGCTCTGCAGACTTTCCTTTAATCACAACCAGTTAAATTATTCTACCGTTATGCAATAGCTTGAGGATGGCCAGGGTACCAACAAAACCCGCCAGCGCTAAAAGCAGGGCGACATCTATATAGTGGTACTGTTCAAACCTGTAGGAATAGATCAAAATATATAGAATTACCGACGTGTTAACCATGTTCATGGCCACAATCCTATCCGTAGTTGAAGGGCCGGTATACGCCCTGCAAAGAGCACCCAGACCTAAAACAACAAACCCGATTGATATGAAATTTAAGGCAACATCCAGCAATTTAATCCCCGCTTTCCTCTAAGTCTTTCGCCATGTTTAAAAGATACCAGTCATGCACTCCTTCAACATGGCTTTTTGTCATACCGTGAACAATAAGCCGATCGCCTTCTAAATCCACCGTTACAGTACCCGGGGTAAGGGTTATGGAATTGGCAAATAGAACACGCGGCAGGTCTTTTTTTAAATCTATTTTCATGATCATTACCTCCGGAGAAATAGGAAGCCTGGGGTTTAGCACGATGCACGCCACTATAATATTTGCTTTAACTATTTCCCAAGTTAAATAAAACATATAGCGGATAAAAATAATAACCTGGCGAAAAGTAATCTTCGTCTTCCCCTTTTCCTCCGCGGTAACTTCATTCCAGAGAACAGTTGTGAAAAAAGATATCAAGATCCCGGTTAAAAAATGCTGCCAGTGCAAGCTGTTAGAAACAATCAACCAGAAGGCCAGCATCAGGACAGCGATAAGCAGTGAGCCGCCCAAATCCCTCTTAAAACCATCCATTAACGAGCGGTTTGAATTCATAATAAAAATCACTCCCCTGATTTATAATAGTAAAAACCTGCTAACTGCTTTCTCCAGAAAAGCCAGGGCTCCACCGGGGAAAACTCCCATATAAATAACTCCAGCAGCTGTGATCATAATCGGTACCAGCATGCTGAAAGGAATAGCATCCAGTTTCAGTTTGGCTTTCGGTTGAGATTTTGGTTGGGACACAAAAAAAGCCTGCCAGATCATCGGCAAATAGTAAGCGGCGTTTAATAATCCGCTAAGTACAATCAGAGCAATAAAATATGGATTATTTGCTTCCAGGCTGCCGAGCGCCAGTCCGTACTTAGAAATAAAACCTCCGAAAAGCGGGATGCCAATCATCGAGAGGGAAGCGATCGTGAAGGCTCCCATGGTAACAGGCATCTGATAACCTAAACCTGTAAACTGGGTAACTTTTTTCTTTCCGGTCTGGTAATAAATTGCCCCGGCGGATAAAAAGAGACACACCTTCATAAAGGCATGAATAATGATGTGCAACATCGCCGCGGTTATACCCCAGACCGTGCCCAATCCGAAGCCGAGAAAAATATAACCAATCTGTGCAACTGTAGAGTAGGCCAGACGGCGTTTGAGATTAACCTGGACAAAGGCGAAGAAAGAACCCATTAAAATTGCCAGCGATGCCATAATCAGAATTAAATAGCGCATATAAGTCCCGGTAAAAACATCCAAACCAAAAACCAGGAAATAAAGCCTCATAATCGAAACAATATACACCTTAACCACCAGCCCGGAGAGAATGGCGCTCGATGCGGAAGGAGCTGAAGAATGAGCATCAGGCAGCCAGATATGCAGCGGGAATAGTGCTGCTTTCAAACCCAGACCGATCGTAATAAAACTAATCGTTACCCAGATAATAACGGGATATTGATCTTTAATCTGCACCAGCTCAGCGGCAACATAGCTCATATTCAGGTTGCCTGTAATCTGGTAAATAAAACCAATCGCAAAAAGGAGAAAGGTCGCTCCGATAGAAGAAAGGATCAGGTAACGCAGAGCAGCCTCTGTAGAAAGTTTCTCTCCTTTTGCCGCCACCAGCCCGCAGGCCCCAATCCCCGTAACTTCAACCATCACAAATAGGTTAAAAAAGTCGTTTGTTGCAACCATACCCATCATTGCGGAAAGAGTTAAAAGAAAGCATGAATAGTACCAACCCGAAACGGATGGCGGGATCTCTCGGGGAATGGATTTAATGCTATAGATAGCAATCAGCAGAAAACTTCCCGTCATGAGCAGCAGCATCATTGCCCCCAGCTCATCAATCATCATCTCTATTCCCCAGGGAGGGTTCCAGCCGCCGGCATAATAGTTAATAATTTCCCCCCCAGCTACCCGATAAGCCAGAATGCTGCTGAGTATAAAGGAAAAACCCACGCTGATTATCGTAAGGTAAGGACACCATTCCTTTTTCCAGCGGGCAAACCCGGCCATAACAAAAGCCGCAATTAACGACCCGATTACTAAAAAGAAAGGCATATTTTCCCATAAATACATCTATTGGTCACCTCATCCTAATGATCTTGGGAGCGTAAATCGTTCCGTAATAATTATATAGCTTAACGATGAGAGCCAGTGCAAAGGCCGTTACGCTAAAACCTACTACTATGCCGGTCAGAATCAGAGTTGAAGGCAAAGGATTAATGTACAGGGTACCCTCCGGCAAAGTTGGATCATAGATCGGAGCAATACCGCCTTTAATGTTGCCCACAGCAATATAAAAAAGAAAAATGCCCGATTGCATAATATTAAGACCAATCACTTTTTTTAGCAAATTATGCTGGGTAAGAGTGCATAGGCAACCTAAACAAAAGATAATCATGGCGATAAAATAAGGATAGTTTAATAGCAACTTAGAAAAATCAATTTCCATTAGTGCTTCAATCCTCCTTTACCAAAAGATAGATAATGCTCAAAATAGCACAGGTCACCAGCGTCCCAATACAAAAATTTGCTAGGCTGACCAAGCCGCCGCTGAACAATGTACCGGGCGTGCCGACAGGTCCGTGTTCATGCGGAATTAAAAATTTCATACCTTCCACCGTAGCCCCTAAAACAAGAAAGCCGATACCCACGCTCATGGGAGCTTCCCGCAGCTTTCCTCTCCAATGGCTGCCAAAAACAAAAAAATATATGAGTATACCCATAGCCAAAATGGACCCCCCGGCAAAACCTCCTCCGGGAGAGGTGCTGCCGTGAAGAATAACATAAAAACCGTAAATTATAACAATAAGCATAACATAACGAAATACTACCTTGCTAATGTAATCATCCACAGGTATCACCCCCTTTATATTGTTATTCATTTCACAATGCAGAAAAACAAAAGACGCTATTTTAAGATAATTCCCAAAAAATCTCTCTATTTTTCCTTTTTAGACCCTATCGTGCCTCTGCTAAAAGATTCGCTATCTTACCGTTATTTCCTGCTTTCTTTTCAAAAATAGCTTAAAAATTGTTTAAAGAAATTATAAATTTTCTGGAGAAACATTTTTGCTGTAAATAATTCTCAAACCCTCAAGGGTCAAGAAACGATTAACTTCCTCAATCGTTTCTGACTCCTTTGCAATGAGCCCCGCCAAGCCTCCCGTCGCAACGATAAAAGGTTTTTTCGGGAATTCTTTAATCATCCTTTTGACAATACCGTCAACTTGCCCGACAAACCCATAGATTATTCCCGACTGCATGCTGGAAACCGTATTCTTGCCAATGACTTTTGATGGTTTTGCCAGTTCAATACGGGGCAGTTTGGCCGCTCTCTGAAACAAGGCTTCCATGGAAATGTCGATACCGGGGGCGATAGCCCCTCCCAGATAATCCCCCTTCTCCGAAACAGCACAAAAAGTAGTTGCGGTTCCGAAATCCACAATAATCAAAGGCCCGCCATACAGCTCAATAGCTGCAACTGAATTTACAACGCGGTCAGCGCCCACTTCTCGGGGGTTGTCATATAAAATATTAAGGCCGGTTTTTACTCCGGGGCCGATAATTATTGGAGAAAGGCTGAAGTATTTTTGGGCCATTTTTTCCAGGGGGAAACGTAGCGTCGGCACAACAGAAGAAATAATCACTCCACTAATAGCTCCCGCCTCTATCCCATTCTGCTGGAAAAGATTGCGGATTATTACCCCATATTCATCTTCTGTCTGATCCCGCTTTGTAGAAATATGCCAACATATTTTCAACTCTTTTCCGCTGTATACCCCCAACATAATATTTGTATTTCCAACGTCAATAGCCAGGAGCATGCCTACCACCTCTTTATTATTGTATTGCCGACAGGGAGACATCCTTTTAAGTTTACTACATTTAAGTTTACTACATTTAAGTTTACTACATTTCTTTAAAACAGGAAAGATTACTGTGCATTTGATCTCGCCCTATTTACTACTGCACTGGAGAAAAATACCCAAACAGGATCAGAGAAAAATGGGCAGGGTTGATTATTATAACAGCAACCGAGGCTGCCATTTTTTGCCTCCGGCAAATATAATAAGTTCCCCTGCCCTTAAATCCTTTGAAGTTGTGTTTTCTAGCTCCGGCACCCCCACGAATTACATTTGCATTATCAACAGTATAATCGTGGTCGGCAACCGGCATTTACTTTTAACCCGAGCGGGCTCATAAGCTACCACAGTTTTCCCGAAAAATGAATTGCCTTGCGGCCCATTCCCGTATCAAGAATCCTTTCCATGGCGCGACCCATGGTAAATAGAATTATTGTATAAATGGGAATAGCAACAACGGCTTCCGCTATTTTCGGAGGGACCGTAACAGCTCTTAACGGCCCAAAAACAATTTCCATGAAATAGGGCCATATCAAAATATTTACAACCACAAAGACAGCTGAAATCGCCAGAAAAAGCGGAAATATCCCTATTTCACGCCTTCCCCTTCCGGCAAGGAGAATGATCAGCCCGGGAATGATGCCCCTCAAAGCAGCTGTAAGGGTAAAATGCGGTACATAAGCCCCCAAAGGAGCGACAATAAACCCTACAATATCCCCTACAGCACCCACCAGGCCGCCCGCTACCGGCCCCATAAAGATTCCGGCAAAGATAACGGGCACAGCACCAAAGCCGATACGCAGACCCTCAACCCCAAGCATGGGTAAGCGAAGGCTTAAATACCTATCAAGTATGATATTCAGGGCAACTAGCAAGGACATCCTAACCAGCATCTGGGTGGTCAACTTAGGTTTCTGTTTGCTCTGCAGCATTAAAGGAAACACCTCCTTTCCCTAAAGATGGGCAGGCTGCCACATCTAAGAGAAAGGAGGTGTTTGTTGCTCTTCTTTTGCTCTTATGTGGACAGCGGATGCGGTACTATGTCGCAGACACATCCTTAAACAGGGTCCTTTCGTCTAAGGGCAACTTCCCATCCCTTAGCACTTAACGCATAGCACCTACTCTGCCATCAAAATCATTATTTAATGTCTTGCATTTAATAATGTCTTGTATTTACAAACCAGAGCCTTAGAACAATCCCTTTACTTTGCCTGTTTCCACATCTACATCAATACGGCGAAAAGCCGGGTTAGAACCTGTGCCAGGCATAAGGCTGATTGAGCCTGCCACGGGGACAACAAATCCGGCACCCTTATAGGTAAGGATATCCCGAACAAAGAGTTTCCATCCCTTGGGCACACCTTTTAATACAGGGTTGTCAGTCAAACTTAAGTGTGTCTTTACCATGCAGGTGCCCAGCTTCTGTAGTTCAGGGTCAGCTTCCATCCTTTTAGCTTTTTCCATAGCCTCCGGAGAATATTCAACACCATCGGCTCCATAAACCTCTTTTGCAATAAGCTCGATGCGCTTGCGCAGCGGAGTTTCCAGTTCATAGAGAAACTTGAATTCATTCTTTTCTTCACAAGCTTCTATAACAGCATCAGCCAACTCCAGAGCACCATCGCCACCATACTGCCAGTGCTTAGAAAGGGCAACCCTTGCACCCGCTTCTTCAGCCAGGCGGCGCACAGTCTCAATTTCCTTATCCGTGTCGGTATGGAAGGCGTTGATACATACAACCGGGCTCATACCGGACTTTTTAATCACATTAATTAAATGGATCAGGTTTTCACAACCTTTCTCCACCCAAGGAATGTTCTCCTGGCTGTATCCCGGATCCAGCGGCTTTCCTGGAACAGGAAGCGGGGCCCCACCATGGCACTTCAGAGCCCTGATCGTGGCCACAAGAACAGCACAATGGGGTTTAAGGCCGGATATACGACACTTGATATTCCAAAACTTCTCAAACCCAATATCAGCGGCAAATCCGGATTCAGTTACCAGGTAATCACCAAGTTTCAATCCTACACGATCTGCCACAATTGAGTTCTGCCCGATTGCAATATTAGCAAAAGGTCCGGCATGAACAAAGCAGGGTTGTCCTTCCAGTGTCTGCATCAGGTTGGGATTAAGCGCCTGTACCATCCAGGCGGTCATGGCACCATCAACCTCGAGATCGGCAGTAGTTACAGGATTACCCTTTTTATCATATGCGACCACAATTTTACCCATGCGCTCCCGCATATCTTTCAAATCATTAGAAACTGCAAGTATAGCCATGATTTCAGAAGAAACTGCGATGGCAAAACCGGAATCCATCATGAATCCGTCCATTTTGCCTCCACGACCAATAGTAATGTTACGTAGCGCCTGAGCACAAAAGTCCATAATCCATTTCATTTCCACATTGCGCGGGTCAATATCCAACCTCTTTAAACCAATTTTCTTCAGGTAGTTGTCGCTGTAATTAAACTCATGCTGCATGCGTGAGGTTAAAGCGACCATCGCCAGGTTATGAGCGTTCATTACGGCATTGATATCACCGGTGAGACCCAAAGAAAACTCTGTGAGGGGGATACACTGCGCCAGCCCGCCACCTGCAGCCGAACCCTTAACATTCATTGTCGGCCCTCCAGAAGGCTGCCTGATCGCTCCGATAACATTCTTACCGCGCTTACCCAAACCCTGAACCAGCCCCACCAGTGAGGTGGACTTACCTTCTCCCAGAGGTGTGGGAGTGATGGCAGTAACATCGATATACTTGCCATCGGGCTTGTCTTTCAAACGTTCCAGAACCTTTTTATAATCTACTTTTGCAACATAATGTCCATAAGGAAGAAGTTCTTCCTTTTCCAACCCCAGTTCTTCACCAAGCTGATAAACCGTCTTCATCCTCGACTCTGCCTCTTCAGCAATTTCCCAATCAGCATGTTTGGTCGGATCTAAAGCCATTTTAACCCTCCTAGTATTTATTTTTGGGTAAACTCCCACCCCTTAAAACCTCATCCGATAGGGGAACGATTCTTTTTTTGTACACCTACCCCCTTTTCAAGGAATTTCTAAGTATAGGCAGAATCACTGTTAATCCATAGACGTATTCTACAAAAGAAAAAAAATTCCTGCCCAACTAGTAATATTTTTACTGTTTAACTATTCCGAATAAACATATTCCTCCTGAAGCAAATTAGGGGACGGTTCTCTGTCACGTTTTTTCGCACAAGTCTGTGCGTGTGTCAGAGAACCGTCCCTAGGCTTGCCTATGTGCGTGTGTCAGAGAACCGTCCCTAGGCTTGCC
>DUQX01000112.1 GCA_012837615.1 Bacillota bacterium
TCAGAATCACCACTTCAGTAGATAAAGATCCGATATCAATTCCAGCAACCGGCAAAAATATCTCCTCCTTGTATAACTTATATATTAATACACTGCCGTTGCATAAAAACTTTAAAGCAATGTCAAGCCGGGAAATGTAAAATAATGGTGGTTCCATTATGGCCCATATATGTTATATTCTTACAGTTGATTTTCCCCCGTATGGTTTAAGGAGCAGTCTCCTAAAGGTAGCCCTTTCCACATTTTGACATCAGTATTGTATTTTGGTTTAAAGTATCACCGGATCATAAGTAAGATCATCCAGATGATCCGCTTCGCCTGCGATCACCTGCCTTAAGGTTTCTTGATAGATCCTTTCATGGTCTATTTTCCGCCGCCCTTTGGAACTTCGTTCAGGCTTGCGGTAAAGTTTACGGATAAAACAGGAAAACGGTTCATAAAGGCAGGTTTTAAGGAGTCTTTGGATTTGCAGCAACGGCCCTTCGTAACCCGTTTTTAGCTGGGTTATTTTTAACAAACAATAGGTGATTAGCGCTATGTAAAGCTGCATTTCCACCGCCCGCTGGCTATAACCGTAGAAATGTTTAACCTGCAGATGCTGCTTAATCCATTTGAAGAAGAGCTCTATTTGCCAGCGGTAGATGTAGATATCACCTATTTCTTCAGCAGACTGTTTAAATACGTTTGTAACAATAACGATCGCGTTTCCTTCCAGGTCCTCTGTTTCAACGCATCGTAGGGGGTGGTGCATCTTTGTAGTTCCTTCCTTGCCCAGGATAACGGTACGGTCCTTTTTAATTTTGCTGCCGGGTGTTAAGGGACATTCTTTAATTACTTCTACCAGGGCGCTTTTCTTCAAGCGGCTGACAAAAAGTATCCCTTTTTCGCAGTATTCATCGAACTTCTTGTAGTCGATATAAGCCCGGTCAAAAACGTTAATAACATCTTTTTCTTCAATAATCAGTTTATCCATCTGGGTTTTATCTGCTGTTTTGGCGTTAGTAATGATGGCAGCATCGGGTAGGACTCCTTGTTCAAACAGCTTCAGTCTTAAGTGTATCTTAATACCGCTTTTAGTTTTTCTAAAACTGGCCCAGCGGTAACGGGTCAAACAAAGGCTGATGGTGGAAGAATCAATAAGGTGTAGCCGGCCCAGTTCCTGGCTTATGGATTTAAAACCTGTTTGTACGCCTACCTGCCGCACAAGGTCCTGAAAAAGGGATTGGGCTGTTTTAAGCATCATGTTCCGAAGTTTCCTGGATATCTGGGAGAAGCTGATGGAGCTCAACCCTATCGCTTTGCTAAATTGTTTGTTACAAAGACTATTGCTGATTTCCCTTAAACACGTTAGCTGTTCCAGTTGGGCAAAGACTATTAAAATAATGAATTTAAAGGCCGTTAGCTTTTTGACGTATTTATCAACCTCCAGTTTTTGAAGCAGTTGGCGAAAATTTCGTGAAAATATTGGTTCAAACAGTTGATTAAATGTGGAATTTGTGGTACCCTTGCCTTGCATGTTAGCCTCCTTTATGTGGGGATTATGGCAAGGACTACCATATATCTCTATTATAAAGGAGTTTTCTTTAACATGCAAGGTTTATATTGTTAATTTACGTATTAGCTAGTTAAATCTTTAAATATCTTATTATTTCGTTACTTGACAAATTAATTTTTTGTTAATGCAACTCTACTGATTTCCTCTGGGATAAAAAAACGGCCAAATTCTTTTCTTCATTCCACTCGGATTTTGGGAAAAA
>DUQX01000113.1 GCA_012837615.1 Bacillota bacterium
GTAGATCACCGGCTTGATCGCATAAGAAAGAACAACATCAGGCTCTATTTTCCTCATCATCCTAATTAACGCCAGCAAGCTCCCCAAATCCTGCAACGGGTTCAACCCCGTCCTCCGCAACGGGTACCGCAGGTAGGACGCCCCCAGCGCTTTCAGCTTCTCCTCAAAACCCTCTTCCGGGGCCGCCGCAAACACTTCATGTCCCAAACCAACCATACTCTTGATCAGCTCGCCACGAAAATTGAGCAGGGACCTGGCATAATGCGAAACAATTAGTATCCTGGCCAACTGTTATTTCCCCCATTTTTTCTACTGCTTATCTCAAAAGACCTCTGTCGTAAATCAAATCTCGTAATAATTCCTATACCAATCCACAAACCTCTTAATTCCCTCTTCGACCGGCGTATCCGGCCTGAACCCCACGTCCCGCATCAGGTCATCAACATCGGCGTAAGTCTCCACCACATCGCCCTTCTGCAGGGGCAGCAGCTTTTTCTCCGCCTTTTTCCCCAGCGCCTTTTCCAGCACCTCAATGAAATACAGCAACTCAACCGGTTTATTGTTTCCGATATTGTATATGCGATAGGGAGCATAGCTTGTCCCCGGATCGGGTTCGTCCCCGCTCCACCCCGGATCGGGCTGAGGAATTCTCTCCACCAGCCGCGCCACGCCCTCCACCACGTCGTCAACATAGGTGAAATCCCTCTTCATTTTTCCGTAATTATAAACCTCAATCGGCTCGCCCTTCAAAATGGCCGCGGTAAACTTGAAAAGAGCCATATCGGGCCTCCCCCAGGGACCGTAAACGGTAAAAAACCGCAGCCCCGTTACGGGCAGCCCGTAGAGGCTGCTGTATGTATGCGCCATCAGCTCATTGGCCTTTTTAGTCGCCGCGTAGAGGCTTACCGGATGATCCACGTTGTGGTGCACGGAAAAGGGTTTCCTGGTGTTTGCCCCGTAGACGGAGCTGGAGGAAGCAAAGACAAGATGTACTACCCCGCTGTGCCGGCAACCTTCAAGGATGTTTAAAAAACCCACCAGGTTGGAATCAACGTAAACGTGGGGATTCTCTAAGCTGTAGCGCACCCCCGCCTGTGCCGCCAGGTGGAGTACCCTGCCGAAGGAGTGCTCCTGAAACACCCTTTCCAGGGCATCCCTGTCCTCCAGGGAAGCCTCAATAAAAACAAAAGCATCGTAATCTTGCAAAATCGCCAGCCGATCCTTTTTCAGCTTAACATCGTAATAATCGTTCAGGTTGTCCAGGCCGACGATATTGTAATCGTCTTTTAAGAACCTCTTTGCCACGTGAAAGCCGATAAACCCTGCACATCCGGTAATTAATAGGTTTTTATTTTCAGGCATTCTCTATCTCCTTAAGCTTTGACTATTTTGTCACTCCTGTAACCTTTGAATACGTTGTGGGTATCCACAATCAGGGAACTGTTTTCCAGGATCCATCAATAATCATAACAGGAATGATCGGTAATGACAATCACGCAATCCGTTTCCCAGCTCTTTTTTCTGGAAACAACCAATTCCATTTAGAACTTAAATATATACCACAGGAAGCCCCTACAATTAGTAAAGAAACAAACTTCTGCCTGTGCCTTATAGCAGTGCCGTAATTTGAAGTTCCCCAAGAAAAAACTATCATTAAAACAATAAGAATTAACAATAATGCAATGTACTGAGCCTTGTTTTTTCTTTTAACAATCGAAAACCCATTAACAGAATACCAAACCAGAAACAGGCATATAAATGCCTCGGCAAAAGCGAATAAATCCCCAAATACTTTTATCATCCAGGGGAAAGGTGTAAATAACAGATATAATATCCTTATGGGAGTATGCCATAATACATCTAAAAGACTGCTGGGAGAAAAACCGACGAGATAAGCAGCTCTACTTCTAGACGCAACAGCCACCTTTCCCTTAAAAAATTCAGGAGAAAACAAGAGCGCAGGGTTACTGGGCAATTTATAAAAGATTAAATCTCCGAACAAAAAAATAATTCCAGCCGATATAACTATTCCTGGCAACAGGCGCCAGCTAAACAACATCCATCTTTTCTTTGTTGGTGAATAAAAACAATAAAAAAACACATAAACCAGGCCAACTAGAGTAATCCCACCGTGCAAAGAGCTAGCTGGAATAAGCGTTAAAACTGCCAATCCAAAATACCCGAAAAATCCCCTGTCAACCCATACAATAAATGAATAGATTGATAATAGACTAAACAAAACAATAAAACATTCTCGCATAGTAATAGCCGAATAAAGATTTAAAGTCGGATAAAAAGCAGCTACTAAACCTGCTATATACCCGCACCTTTTTAATTCTGTAACTCTCATGGTGAGTTTATAAATTAAAAATACTATAAATAATCCTGCAAGAACATTCATAAATTGGGCTATTAGCTGTACTCTGCCAAATAAATAATATAAAACGCCAATCCAAGCGGAATAAATATAGGCACCGGTTGTTCTTACTGCCTCTCCCCCTGCCAGCCAGGCTTGTGCATTTTCCCAACCGATTCTCTCAAAAGTAACTGCGTCAGCACCGCTGTCCGGCAACGGAGCTATATAAGCCTGGAAAATAGACAATCCTAAGCGAATTAGTATAGCGATTATTAAAATATTCCTTAAATGGCGGTCATTAATAAAAAATAGAAGACAGAGAACCAAAAACATATTTAAAGTAACAAAAAACAAACCTAATAAATCTGAACCTCTAATAGTAGCGATTAAGCCTGTAAAAATAGACACTAAAAAAAATACAATATAATGTCTATATAGCTTAAAAAACTCTAGAATAAATATCATGCATCTCATATCACCTTTTTTTAATTTTACCCATTCTAATTACATGTTAAAAATTGCTTTATACATATCTTCATAACGCAACACAATATCTTTCAAGTCAAAGCTATTTATAATTCTTTTCCTTGCTGCAGCACCTAATTCCCTTCTTTTTGCTGCTTTCATTTTAATTAATTCTAACCATGCTTTAGCTAGCACATCCGGATTTTTTACAGGAACGACCCTACCTGTATTACCTACAATGTAAGCGGAATCGCCAACATCAGTCACTACGCAGGGAACTTCACATGCCATTGCCTCACCAACAACATTGGGAAAACCTTCTCCATAAGAGGATGAAGAAGTTGCTATGTCCATCGCCGCTGTGAGGCGGGGCATATCATCCCTTCTTCCCAAAAGGTGAAACTGCTGCCGGAGGCCTGCTTTTTCAATTGGCTCTACTATCTCCCTGTTTTCCCAAGTAACTCCTTCACCGCAGAGCATAAAATATATTTCTTGCTGGGCTCTTAAAATATAATCTCTCTTAAGAATAGAAGCAGCTTCAATAAAATTTTGATGATCTTTTTGAGGATCGTAGCGGGCTGCTAATCCAATAATCAGAGCATCGTCTGGAATGTTTAGCTCTTTACGTACAGACAATTTCGCTTCCGGATCAGGAACAAAGGAAGAAAGTTCAAAACCGTTAGGAATAACTATCATTTTTTGAGAATCATAGCCTAGTTTTGCATGAACACGTTTAGATGCTTCAGAACAACATATAATTTTATTAGGCAACCTGTTTGAAAATCTTGCACAGGCTTTTGCTGTCCAAATTGTCGTACGCTTGTTTCCCTCAGGGTCAAGGTTGCTGTGGCGA
>DUQX01000114.1 GCA_012837615.1 Bacillota bacterium
ATCACAGCCGCGGGCCGTAGACGGGTAAAGGCTGGCCGACCTCCAATGCCCCCAGATCCGGCGCCCTGCCACTAAAGCCATCGTTTATGTTGGGAAGGATGCACCCCGCATCAACTGCCACAGAATCCGGCTTGAGCCGAAAGTCCATACCATCGCCCCCATCACCCTCATCACCTTCATCACTCTTACAGATCTTTGTAATACCATCTGTTGGTTTAAAAGGAGAGCCCAATGCTTCAGCTCTTATAAATCCAGCTTTATAAACCCTGCTAACATTTTCCGTATCAGCCCGCGATACATTCTCGAATATATCATAATCTACAATTATACTATTAGCGTCCTGGCCTGTTGCCTCGCTGTATTCTTTGAGAGTCGCAAATTTCCTTTCCTCCCTCGGCCCGGTATAGTCTTTGAGCTCATCAAAGGGGGGAGATTTCCAGGCAAAAGAATATTCGGCTTCCGGGTTAGGACAGAAACCATTATAATCTGATGATGTATAGTTGGTAAAAGTATCTATCGAAAATAAAGTCTCCGAAGGCATCCATCCGAGAATAAGGTTATTCCGGAAATGATAGTTCGAAGACGATGACGCATCCACCCTGGCAGCAAATGTATTGTGATAATAGACCATACCCGACGGGTTCTGGGCGTGTTTTACACTGTTCGGGGCATGGTAAACAATATTGCGTATAAAATACGCCGGCCCCCCAAAGAGAGTCTGTGAACTTAGAGCATGAGCGGCCGCGCTTAGACAGAGGTTGCGAAAAATCCGAATATTATACATAGCCCCGTCGGCTTCAATAAAGTTGTCATGCATGTTGATAATTAGATTATTGTAGATATCGATTGACACGAACATCCTGTCACGTTCCAACACCTCTTCCAGCGGATAAACCTCCGGGTGCCCATAAAGCGGGTAGCCATCCGGAACACCGTATGTTGCATGATCGATCCCATCATGAAAATTGGCGATATAATTATGGCAGATAACGTGGCCGGCCCCGCATACCTTGATCGCATACTCCGATAAACACTTCTCATAGGGATAGATGGAAGGAGGCAGCGCGTAGGAGTAAGGAGATTTTTTCCCCGGAGGATTGGTCCATCCGTGCAGCACATCAGGGTCATGCCTTCCGATAAACACATTATCGGCGATGTAAAAATTTCTCGAACCCGACCAATCGGTGTGAATGCCTTTATCGATATCCTCAAAACGGCATCTCTTGACTGTCAACCCGCTCGAACCGGTAATATTTTTGTTGCCGGCCAAAAAAGCAACATAGGTATTGCGTATAGTAAGGCCCTCAAAATAATGGTGGTCGGCTGCCATGACATTGAAGAGATTGAAATTATCGTTACCGTCAAAAATTACCTCGCCGTCGCCCGCAGCCTTGATCACAATGGGCTTCTCCTTCGTCCCCTTGGCTGTTAAGTAGTACGTCCCCTGGAAAGGAGTACCCATCCCCTCATTCCAAATATCGCCGCCATAAAAGGTCCAATCATCTTTATAAACGCCGGCATGGATCAGGATCGTATCGCCGGGTTGAACCCGGGGAGGGGCAACAACCCACCAGTCCGCTTCGCACCAGCCGGTGTAATAAGCTGCCGTTAGAGAAGAAAAATGCGGCACCTTCTTCGGCCCGGTATAATCAGGCGGATAAACATGGAATACATGCCCCTCCTCCCAGGGTTTCGGCTCGGGGCGGGTACGCACAGTTACCACTTTTAGGGGGTCTCCCCCCACCCCATCCGGATCCGTCATCAGAAATTTGCACTCATATTCCGTATCAGGCTCCAAATCAAATATGCTGCCGGCAAACATATTTGGAGCTATATAATCAATGCTATTATTAAAAAATTCATAGATACTTTCCTCCTCTTGGATGCGAAGAAGAGGCAGGGCATCCTTCCAAGAACGTTCACCTTTTTTACGGTACCAAACTTCCACAGAAGCATTATGGTTATCATCGCCCTCAATATACCACTCAAAACCAAGAGAAATAAGCGTCGGCGGTTCCACAATAAATTTTCCCGGTTTAACCCTATTTCCCAGGCCAACGTTTTTCAGTTTATCTTCAGCACTGGCTTTCATATCAATTGCACCTCTAATCAATTTATAATTTTAAAAACTTTCTCTATACTCTTTTATTCCTCAACACGCTGGCTGCTAGATGCTGTACATTGAGCCGGGCAGCCAGGTGCATGTCTGCGGATATAAAACAATCAAGAGAGTGACTAGAGATATCCCGATGATAAAAGGCCACACCAGCCCAAACATACCCATCGTAGTTACTTCCGGATCATTGGCAACACCCTTCATGGTATATATATTGAGGGCCATCGGCGGGGTCACCTCTGCTATGGCAACGGATAAGCAGCAAAAGACCCCGAACATAAGCGGATCGATACCTAATTCCATGGCAATTGGAAAAAGAATCGGCAATGAGAGGACCATTATACCTGTCGATCCTATGGCACAACCCAGAATAAGGTAGAGTATAAAAACAGCACCAAGGTAAGCATAAGCACCCAGCCCCAGCCCCTTGATATATTCACCGGATGCAGCTACAGCCTGACTTAAACTGACAAAACCTGCCATAGTGAATGCCCCTATAAGCAACGTAAAAATCATCCCAAAAACCCTGGCAGAACCATAAATTGAAGTAAAGAGCGTATCTTTCTCCAAATTTTTCCCTATAATGGCAAGCACCAGAACCGCCACGACACCGGCAGCGGAGGATTCCGTTGGAGTAAACCAGCCCAGGTAGATACCTCCCAAGATAATAAAGATCACTATCACAATAGGAATATTATCCAATACAAGCTTCCCTGTTTGCTGCCAGCTTATATTTTGGTTCATGCCGGGAGGTGAGCCCAGCAACGGCCTTATCTGTACCATCAGATAAATAATTGCGCAGAAAACCACTATTAAGATAATGCCGGGGACGAGGCTGGCCATGAAGAGATCGGCTATCGATACCTCTGTAATGATTCCGAAAAGGATCAGGTTGAGGCTTGGAGGTATTAAATAAGCCAGCCCCCCTGATATGGCCAATGTTGATGCCAAGAAGTTCTTGTTATACTTGTGCCTTTGGGCCTCCGGTATGATCACAGGGCCGAATGTGCTGATGGCGGCTGCGATAGAGCCGCTCACAGCACCAAAAACCCCGCAGGCAAGAACCACGGCCATCGCCAACCCGCCTTTTAAGCGAAGACGGGTGAATATATTCACCGCCAGATCAAACAGCTTGCTGGTCATGCCTGTTTTAAAAAGCAAGTTACCCATTAATAAATAGAGCGGTATACAGATCAACGATTCCCGCGTAGCCAATGACCAGGTAGTGAAGGTCGCCAGATTAAAACCCCTGTCAAGGAGCCCTATTCCGGCGAACCCGATCAGGCCGGCCAATAACATTGACCAGCTGATCGGAACACCGGAAAATAACAACAGGAACAGCACTGCAAAGCTGACAATCAATGACAGAGCAACAGGATCCATGTTTTATTACCCTCCTATTTTCCGGACTTCATTTCTGGATTTCCCGGTAAGTTCTGTAAACAATGTGACCAAACTCGACACCATTTCCACAATTAAAATTAGGAAACCCACCGGGACAAAAGCTTTCCAAATTCCCAAAGGCATATTCATGCTGGCGGGCCGCGCGCCCCCGACAAAAGCCCTGATCGTTGCCTCATAACTAAACCACATCAGGATGGCGGCACATAAAAGGCTGGCCAGTATGCCGATCAAAGCGAGTATCTTCTGGGTTCGTTCACTAAACCGGACAACAAGGAAATCGATATTGATAAACAGTCCTGCTTTCCATGTCGCCGCAAGGCTGGCAATCCCGATAACCATCAGCAGCAGTTCCTCGAGGGTAAGGCTATATTCAAAACTGAAGCCCAAAAAACGGCCAAAGATATCAACCATGATGAATGCCAGCAGCAGCAAAGTAGCAGGTACCGACAACAGGAAAACATAATCACCGATGCTTTTTCGCTTAATTTTATTAGCTTCCTTATTCATAATGAATTATTCTCCTGTATACTTTTTGATAAGCTCAAGCAGTTTTTGGCCCAGCTCTTCGGCATCATCTATGCCGAGCTTCTCTTGTTCCGCTGCCCACTCATCAATAGATGGCAAAAGTTGTTCTATTTTTTGCAGTTCCGTATCCGGCAACTCGATTATTTCTGTACCGTGATCGAGCATGAATTGAAGGCTTTGATTATCTTCCATTTTCGCCCCGTCAATCTCTACGGTCTCATGCCATACTTTAAACTCATCTACAAGGAGCTGCCTGTAGTCGTCAGGAAGTCTATTCATGAAATCAGGATTAAACGCATAGGTAAAGCCCAACTGCGGCCAGCCCAATAGTGTTACATAGTTGCATACTTCTTCATATTTGGTGATTTTTGCCCCTCCGTGGGTCTGCAGGGCAGCATCGACAACGCCCTTCTCCAAAGCCAGATACGTCTCAGCACCCGGGATCATTGACGGAGAAAATCCCAACCGCTTCAGCGCATCGCTATGTACCTCACTGACACATGAAATTTTCACTCCTTGAAAATCCTCGACCGTTCGTAACGGTTCCTTGGAATAGATATGCACTACACCCCCCAGCCAATACAGCCCCGACGGCACAAGCCCATTGCGCTCCAATTCCTGATCGATAGCCGGCGCCAGCTCGCTCATTATCTTATAAGAAACGTTCCAGGGATGATCTGTATAAAGCGTAAATACTGGGCTTTCCAGAAGCTGAGTTCGCGGGAATAAACCGGGTGTATAAGATGAAATGATGTGCGCTATATCAGCGACACCGGTCTGCACCGCTTCCACGTTTTCCTTGGACTCACACAGCTGGCCAACACCGTACAACTCAAACTTAAATTTATCGCCGTGCCTTTCTTCAAACTCCTTGAGAAATGCCTCCCGCCTGACCATACCGTCACTTGCCGGAGGCCACGGACACGACCACTTGATCGTAAACGGACCGGATAGCTTTGATGTCCCGGAACCGGACGTTTCAGATGTCCCGGATGGCGCTGTCGTATTACAGGCGCTTAAGAATAGAAGAGCGGCCAATAACAATACTATTAAACAATACCCGATAACCTTTATTTTTTTCATCTTGATCCTCCTCATCTTCCTCGTGTTCAGGTTAAGAAATTGCTCCTTTTTGCCAACGGTTCAAGCCTTTTGTCCACCCGACAAAGGCAGCACCTTAATCACCCTGGTGTCTACAGCTGTCGCGCCCTCAGCATCCGTGAACTCCAGCGTGATCTGATAATTCCCCGGTTCTTGATATATGTGGGCAGCGGTAGGGCCGTAAACAGTGACAGGGCTCCCATCTCCCCAGTCCCATTTGCTGCCAGCCCACTCCGGCACACCCGGGCAATGATAGCTCATCTTGTCATCGTAGAACCGGGTCTCGTCATTCCAGACGTTAACGGTGTCCCCCACACGGACCGTATCCGACAATATATCTATCCTTACCCGCGGAGGGGTATTCGGACGGGTCCTGCTGACGTTATCATAGAAAAGAAACCCTTCCGGGGTTTTGTCAACATTTTCCAGGATCTCAATATGCGCAGCGTAGGCGCGCGCCACCTGATCCAATGTTATCTTGTCCGGTGTATCAAAGGTAGAATGATAATACAGAGGAATGCTGGCCACGTTTACCCACGGGCTAGTCGTAGGCGCCATACCCCACTGCGGGCCATGAGCAGCATCATAAAAGCGGTTCTGGGTGCATATAAAACCGTACTTGTCCATAGTAAAACCGGCAAGCCTTGAAAATGTATAATTATTGGACATGATATAAAACTCGCAAGTTTCGCCCTCAACAGGGACAATTTTGCCCCGGCTCTCATCATACACGTATCTAATTCCACCGACAGCATGGTCCACATCCCACACTATAGCCTTTTGCAATTGTTCCTCATGTGCCGCTGCAAACTGGTAATGGCCCGAATTAAGGTCAAAATCATGGCCGAGGCACCAGGCAAAGATCATCTCGCGGTTCCTCAACTCCTGCGGTTTATTAGCAAAGTATTCCGCCCACTTGATCATCAAGGCTACGCTCCCGTTGTTATCAACAGCGCCGGTAAAATGACCGGTATCGTAGTGCGTGCCCACCAGAATAACCTCATCAGTGCTGCCATTGCCCGGCAACTCAAAGACAATATTATGGGCATCATAAGTTTTATGCGGCACATTGAGTTTTATGTTGACCTTGTGAGGTGCGCCTGATACAGCCAGATCCCTTAAGTAATCACCGCCTGTCTTGCTAAAACAAAAAACCGGGGCCGGAATAATATTTTCCGGCGTCCCTTCTCTCTTTTGTTGCTGCGAGCTGTCCACCTTGAGGTTGGCTCTGAAAACCGCAACTGCCCCCCTATCTATGGCCGTCCTGGTAGCCTCTGCAGCGGTAGCAATCCATCCCCGCATAAACTTTTCATCTATTAACACAATTTTGCCGGCAATATCAACAAGCTCAAAATCCGACTCCAGGCCACATCCAACATATACCAGTTCACCGGTAATGCCTTCCGGCGGCGTTCCAACCGTCCAGTGCAGGGGAAAGCACTTATCGGAGATGATAGTTTCTTTGCCTTCGGCTTCTACTGTTACTTCGTATTCTTCAGGAAATGGGCTGTTTACTTTAATGGGTTCGAGTTTGGCCTCCCTTAACCCGGCTGCATGTAGTTTTTCGATAATATAATCGGCCGCCGCCTTTCCTTTTTCTCCAACGTTTATTCCGGACCGGATCCCATAGCCGGCAATATCGCAAAGCTCCTCGATCATCCCCATAATTTCTTTCGCCGGGGGATCAATACGAGAGTTTTCCATTATGCTTTTTCTCCCTTCCTTTTTTTCGGTCTAATATCAGTAATATCGGGTAAATTTGACCGTTTACCTGTCGGTCACCATACCCAGAGCCCGGCGCATCGATTTTAATCTTCTTTTAACAAGTTTATTTTATAGGTAGGAGCCAGCATGATATAACCGAACACAACCGGCACATCAACCCGGGTAAATACAAGAGGACAATGCCGCAAGCCGCCCGGGACATAGATAAACGTCGTCGTGTTTATAATATGTTTTTCACGTTCCTCACCTAATAAAATATAGGCTTCCGCTCCAAATTCCCGATAATCCATGGGATTGCCGCCCATAAACATCAGGATTTCAACATCATCATGCGTATGGCCATGCGGCCCTCCCAATTCAATAGGGCTATAAATGGCCTCCAATGTCATACTGAAAGGCAGTCCATCCCACCCTTCTATAGGCCCCTGATCTTCCATACCCATCCGAATAACCGGCACTTGAATCTCCCTGGGGTGTTTTGATTTTCCCAAAGGCTCCACCAGGACATACTTACCATACTTTGTATTACTCACAATTCAAACCTCCCATGAATTAATGTAATTTTAATAATTCAACCACAAGACAATCTTCACACCTTTTTAAACAATATAATCCGTGTTTAAAGCAACCAAATGCACC
>DUQX01000115.1 GCA_012837615.1 Bacillota bacterium
GACCCCACCGGTCCCAACCAGCCGATCAAAAAAGAAGGCCTCATTGATGAGGTTAAAGGGATTTGGGAATCGGTAAACGAATTCGTATATAACAATTCGAACAGGAATATTGAAGAGTGCTCCATGTACTCCTTTATCGACCGGCCGATGACCTCCTGCGGGTGCTTTGAGTGTATTATGGGCATTGTTCCCGAGGCCAACGGGGTTATGATTACAACCCGCGAGCACGGCGGTATGACCCCCTGCGGGATGAACTTCTCCACCCTGGCCGGCTCTGTAGGTGGCGGGGTGCAGACTCCGGGCTTTATGGGACATGGGCGTACCTTCATTACCAGCAAGAAATTCATTAGAGCTGACGGTGGCCTGGGACGCCTGGTCTGGATGCCTAAAGAGCTCAAGGAATGGTTGGGCGATGACCTGAGAAAAGCCGCAGAAGAGCAGGGGCTTGGAGCTGATTTCGTCGATAAGATTGCCGATGAAACTATCGGAGAGACGGCGGAGGAGATCCTGCCCTTCCTGGAGGAAAAGGGTCACCCCGCGCTAACCATGGAACCGTTGATGTAAATAAGGATTTTTAAATACAGTTGTTTAAGATGAGCCCGTAGATGGAGCCTTGCGATGAAGTCTGTGGGATCTTCATCTGTAAATACAAAAAATGAAAGGAGTCGACAAAATGGGTTTAACAGGATTGGAGATCTTTAAACATTTGCCAAAAACCAACTGCAAAAAGTGTGGTTTTCCAACCTGTCTGGCCTTTGCTATGGCCCTGGCAAATGGCAAGACATCTCTGGATAACTGCCCTGATGTTTCGGATGAGGCGAAGGAAGCACTTTCTTCCGCTGCTGCTCCCCCTATTCGCCTGGTAAAAGTAGGCAGTGGGGACAATGTGCTTGAGATGGGCGATGAAACGGAGATCTTCCGCCATGACAAGCGCTTTAATCACCCGACGGTAGTTGCTATTGCCGTTAACGATAACGAAGACATCGAGGCTAAAATCGATACTATTAATGGGCTGGCATTTGATCGAGTTGGTCAGCATTATGAAGTTGATATGGTAGCGCTCATCAACGCTTCAGGAGATGCTGCAACCTTTAAAGCTGCTGCGGAGAAAGCCGCTGCAAAAACGCAAAAAAACTTTACCCTCGTTACGTCCGATGTTGCCGCTATGGAAGGAGCGCTGCAGGTCCTGGCTGACCGCAAGCCGATACTTTACGCCGCGAACAAGGACAACTATGAAAAGATGACCGAGCTGGCCAAAGCAAACAGCTGCCCCCTGGCAGTGAAGGGTGAAAACCTGGATGATCTGGCCGGGCTGGTGGAAAAAATAGTCGCTCTGGGTTACCGCGAGTTGGTTCTCGATCCCGGTTCCCGCGATACCTCAAAAGTTCTGGCGGATATGACTCAGATCCGTCGCCTGGCAGTAAGAAGAAAATTCCGTCCCTTCGGTTATCCGACAATGGTCTTTACCAGCAAGGATGATCCGCAGGAGGAGATGCTGCAGGCGATAACCTATGTCGCTAAATATACGGGGCTTGTTGTATTAAATACTACAAAAAAAGAACTTTTGCTTCCCCTCTTAAGCTGGAGAGCCAATGTTTATACTGATCCCCAAAAGCCGGTTGCTGTAGAGCCCGGTGCGTATGAAATAGGAGAAGTAAATGAAAACTCGCCCGTTTATTGTACTACCAATTTCTCTCTTACCTATTTCCTGGTGGAGGGTGATGTGGATGCCACCCGCATTCCCAGCTATATTATCTCCGTTGATACCGGCGGGATATCTGTTTTAACTGCGTACGCAGATAACAAATTCACCGCTGAAAAAATTACCGCAGCGATTAAAGAATATGGTATGGAAGAGAAAGTAAAGCATAGGCAAATTGTCATTCCCGGGGCAGTCGCTGTGCTGAAAGGAAAACTGGAAGAAGAATCCGGCTGGGAAGTCATTGTCGGGCCGAGGGAATCTGCCGGTATTCAGAAGTTTGCCAAAGAAAGATTTGCCTAGTATAATCCGTAAATATAGCAGGTTCTATCACGCTGTTTACTTTACTGCCGGGAACACTCGGTAAAGCAGAATAATACTAAAAAGGTATGAAAGGAGTAGAGCGATGGCTGTAGAGCTTTTAAAAGAAAAATATAGAAGCCAGGTTCGGGAAGTTGTGCTGGGAGCTACCAAAGAAGAAGGCGGAACCCGTAGCCATACTTTAAAAGTCGGCGGGGAAAGCGCGCTGCCCTTCCTGCATTTCGAGGGGACGATCCCCAACCGCCCCCTGGTTGCCATGGAAATTTGGGATATTGTTCCTGAAGAATGGCCGGCCAGCCTGAAGAGTTTCTTTGAAGATGTGTATGACGATCCCGGAGCCTGGGCGAAGAAATGCGTTGAAGAGTACGGTGCCGATCTTATTGCCGTGCGTTTCAAGAGTGCGGATCCGGACATCAAAGATGCTTCTGCTGAAGATTGTATCGCTACGCTGAAGAAAGTCCTGGAGGCTGTAGGAGTCCCGCTGATCGTTTACGGATGTGGAAAGGCGGAGAAGGATAACACCATTATTGGCCCTCTGGCCGAAGCTGCGGAGGGGGAGAACCTGCTTCTGGGAGTTGCGGAGCAGGATAATTATAAGTCGGTTGCCAGTGCCGCCATGGCCTACAAGCATTGCGTAATTGCACAGTCTCCCATTGATATTAATATCGCCAAGCAGTTAAATATTTTAATTGCTGAAATGAGCACACCTCTTCTGGACCGTATTGTAATTGATCCTACTGTTGCCGCCTTGGGATACGGCATCGAGTACAGCTATTCCATCATGGAAAGAGCCCGCTTTGGTGCACTTCAAGGTGACCGGATGCTGGCCATGCCCACTATAGCGAATGTTGGCCATGAGGTCTGGAGTAAAAAAGAATCCTATATTTCCGAGGAAGAACAGCCTGGATGGGGCGACCAGGCAGAGCGTTCCATGGCCTGGGAGGCGGCTACAGCCGGTGCATTGCTTCAGGCAGGGATGGATATCCTGGTTATGCGTAACCCCAATGCTGTAGGGTTGATTAAGAAGCTTATCGACGATATGATGAAGGGATAATAGTTTAAGCCTTTGCAACAAGGATGAATAGGGTGCCAGAGGTTTGTTCTGTAAAACCTCTTATCGTTAGAATAGAAAACTTAATGGTTGATTTAGTTAAAATTGGCGGGCCTTTTAAGAAGATCATTTAATTCACTTGTTTATGGGAAAAACGAACCAAAGGGAGGTTTGAAAATGATCATTATTGGTGAGAGGATCAACGGTATGTTTCGCGATATAGCCAATGCTATACGTGAAAGAGATCCCCGGGCTGTTATCGAATGGGCCCAGAAGCAGGAAGCCATGGGGGCTGGTTATCTGGATCTCAATGTGGGGCCTGCGGTTGCCGATCGTGTTTCGGCAATGAAGTGGCTGGTGGAGGTTACGCAGGAAGCCAGCAAGCTGCCTTTATGTCTGGATTCTACCGATTATGATGCTATTGAGGCCGGCCTTGAGCTCTGCAAACAACCGGCGATGATCAATTCTGTTCCGGCTATTCAGGAGAAAATGGATAGGGTTTTTGCACTGGCCAGTAAGTATAATGCCGAAGTAATTGGTCTGGCGATGAACGAAGAAGGTATTCCCAAAGATGCTGAGAGCCGCGTAGCCCTGGCTATGGAACTGGTAGCCAACTGTGATGCTCATGGCGTGCCTATTGACAACCTTTATATAGATCCCCTTGTTTTACCCTGTAATGTAGGGCAGGATCACGGTCCTGAGGTTTTTGAAACCCTGCGGCAGATTAAGCTGCTCTCCGATCCTCCGCCTAAAACGACGGTGGGTTTAAGTAACATCTCTCAGGGAACCAAGAACAGGGAATTAATTAACCGTGTTTTTGCGGTTATGGCAATGGCCTGTGGCCTGGATTCAGCTATCGCCGATGCGTGTGATGAAGAGCTGATTGCTTCCGTTGCAACTGCCAGAGTCGTTCTTAATTTGGACATATACTGCGACTCATATGTTGATGTCTTTAAATCACAAAATAAGTAAATACACTTAATGAAGCCGGAAATTGTTTTAAGAGGGAAGTGAGTAAAAATGATTGTTGCTGAGAGAAAACCATTGGCGGAAATCTCCAAGATGCTGGAACCTTTCCGGAAAATATGTATTTTAGGCTGCGGCACTTGTGTTACCGTCTGCTTGGCGGGAGGAGATAAGGAAGCGGCAGAGGCGGCTGCGGCCCTTTCCTTACTCAGGCAAAATGAGGGTAAGGATGTGGAGATCAGTACGCATACCCTCTTGCGTCAATGTGAGTACGAGTATATTGACGATTATGCTGAACAACTGGCCCAATACGACGTAATCCTATCTCTAGCCTGCGGTGTGGGCGTGCAGACAATGGCTACCAGACTTCCGGATAAAATTATCTTGCCGGGATTAAATACAAAGTTTATGGGATACCCCCAGGAGCAGGGGATATGGAAAGAAAACTGCCTGGGATGCGGTAATTGTGTACTGGATTTAACGATAGGTATCTGCCCGATTACGCGTTGTGCCAAGAGTATGCTCAACGGGCCCTGCGGCGGTTCTCAAGACGGTAAGTGTGAAGTCAATAAAGATATTGACTGCGCCTGGCACCTTATTCACGAGCGTCTTTCAAAACTGGGAATGTTGGACAGGATGGAAGCAATCCAGCCCCCGAAGGATTGGTCTACTTCCCACCATGGAGGTCCGAGAACAATAATAAGGGAGGATGTCAGGCTTGAAAATAGAGAGTAGACTTGAAAAAATACTCAGCAGCGGCCATTTTGCGGTTACGGGGGAACTGGGGCCGCCCAAGAGCGCTGATCTGGAAACTTTAAAGCACCATGCAGAGGAAATGCGCAACCATGTCGATGCTTATAATATTACGGATAACCAGACGGCTATTGTGCGTACTTCCAGCATAGGCGTTGCTGCCCACCTTATACAGATGGGTTTGGAGCCCAATGTACAGATGACGGTTCGGGATAGGAACAGGATTTGCCTGCAGAGCGACCTGCTTGGAGCGGTAAGTTTTGGAGTAAGGAATTTTCTCTGTTTGCAGGGTGACCACGGCAAATTTGGGAATGAGCCCGCCAGTAAAAATGTTTACGATCTGGACTCGATGCAGCTTATTCAGGCGGTAAAAAATATGCGGGATGAAGGCGTCTTTATCGGAGGCGAGAAGTTGGAGCACCCTCTTCCGAAGATCTTTATCGGTGCTGTGGCTAATCCATTTGCCGATCCGTTTGAATATCGCCCGTTGCGCCTGGCTAAAAAAATTGCCGCAGGCGCACAATTTATCCAAACGCAGTGCATTTTCGACCTGGATCGTTTTGAAAAATGGATGGAGAAAGTTAGGGAACTGGGCCTACATAAAAAGGTTTATATCATGGGCGGAGTTACTCCGATCAAATCAGTCGGTGCTGCCCGTTACATGCAGAAAAATGTATCCGGCATGATTGTTCCCGAAGAACTGATTACCCGTATTAAAGGAGCAGAGGACAAGAAAAAAGAGGGTATTAAGATTGCTGTTGAAACCATCCAACGCCTTAAGGAGATCGAAGGCGTTGCGGGTGTTCACGTCATGGCTATTGCCTGGGAAGAAATAGTTCCGGAAATAGTTGAAAGGGCCGGTCTTTACCCCCGTCCTACAGTTAATTAGCTACCGTTTTAACTGTATAAAAAAATAGCAATATAATATTATGTTTGAAGATGAAAAGGGCGCTTTTTATTACGGCCCTTTTTTTCTGCATGTAATAAAAATGCAAGTTTTTTTTGTTCTGGCAGGATTTATTCACTTCATAAAGAATCATACATCAAAAGGAGGTCTTTGTTTGGGCAAACAATTTGTCAAGGATTTAAAAGTAGGTAGCCATGTCTTTTCTCAGTTTGTTGTGGTTGCCCATAAAACTCTATCATTTTCTGCACCTTCCAGGCAGGGGGAGTATTTTATAAAGCTACTCCTGGGAGATGTAAGCGGGACAATTAAAGGAATTATCTGGAACAGTTCTATGGTAAGGATGCCGATCCGGACGGACGAGGTACTTCTAGTAAACGGTGAAGTTGAAGAATACAATGGTCTCCAATTGGTTATAAATGACTACAGCATTGTTGAAAAAGAAAAGGTTAACAGGAGCCACTTTCAGGCAACTTGTCCCAGAGGTAATGATGAGATGTGGAGGGGGCTTTTGGAGATTGTTTCTTCAGCGGTTAGCAATGAACATTTAACCAGACTTTTGAATATCTTTTACAACGACCAGGATTTGGTAAAGGGCTTTCGTCTTTCTCCCGCAGCCAAATCTATTCATCACAATTACCTTGGTGGGCTGCTGGAACATACTCTGGAAGTCGTTGAGATATGTGAGCACCTGATAAAATTATATCCGGAGGAGATCGACAGGTCGCTGCTAATTACCGCTGCAATATTCCATGATATCGGGAAAATAGAAGAATACAATGCCGATAGTTTTACGTTTGAGCAAACGGACAAGGGGAAGCTTTTGGGGCATATTACCATAGGGCTGGAAATGGTGAGAAAAATGATTGAGTCAATACCTTCCTTTCCCGATGACCTTAAAATGAAACTTGAGCATATGATTATTAGCCACCATGGCGAAAAAGAGTGGGGTTCTCCCGAAGTTCCCCAAACATTTGAGGCATTTGCATTGTTTCACGCTGATTTGCTCAGCGCCCGATTAAAACAAATTTCTCAACTGGTTAAAAAACATAACGGTAAGCCTTCTGCCTGGACCGAATGGGATCGTTTCCTGGGGCGCAGAGTATTTACCGCAAAGTAATATTGTCCGGGTAAGAAGTAACGGGTAAGAAGTAATAAGGTGGGTGAAAGGAATGAAACGGTTAAAAAATTCGCGCAAGATAGTGCCGCTGGTAAAAAACGCTGAATATTATTTCCAGAAGGGGAGCTATTATTGTCGGCAGAATAAGCTGGAAAAGGCACTGTTATTTTATAAAAAAACGGTTGAAGTTGAACCGCATAATTCTATCAACCATTATAACCTGGCCTGCCTGTTAAGCAGGATGGGCCATTTGGAAAAGGCCAACCAGATTTTTTCTTATATTGTTCATAAAATGGATTCTTCACTAACGGAATGTTATTTCCTTATGGCAGTAAATTACGGGTTGCTGGATGAACTGGACAAAACCCGTTATTACCTAAATATTTACCTTCAGCTATCACCTGATGGGGAGATGGTCGAGGATGCTGAAGAGCTCCTGTTTGCATTGACTGCAGAAGACGATCTGGATTATGAAAAAGAAGATCCCGCCTGTGCCGGGGAGCAATACAGCCCGGAAGAGGAAATGGTAAGACATTATCGTGAGGATAAAGAGGCAAGGAACATTTTATTCAATGCCCTTTATCATAATAATGAACAGTACGTAGAGAAAGCCATCAGTCTTTACGGGTCATTAATGGCGGACGGTATTGGTGAACGGAGTTTAAAAGAGTTTGTCAAAAATCCCTGGGTTAAGCAAAGGCTTCGTTTACGGGCCCTTCTTGAACTCAAGAATATGGGTGTTAAAGGCCCGGTTACAATCTTCATGGAAGGTGCCCTGCGTGAAATAGATATCTCATATTATCCGCTGGTGGCTCCGAGATGGCGGGAGAAATGGCAGCAGGTGATGGATTGTACCCTCCGGAACATGCGTTTAAGCAAGTCTTATAACGATCGCTTTTATGAAGATGCCCAATCTATCTGGATTGATTTTTTAAACAACCTTTATCCCCGCGCTCCAAAAATCAAAAAAATTGAGGTCTGGGCCGCGGGACTTGAATATGCCCTTGCCAGGTACCATTTCCTGGGGATAACTCAAAAAACGCTGGCGGGGCAGTATAATGTCTCCCCTTCCAGCATCTCTTTAAAGTATAAAGAAATAAATAAGGTGCTGCATATTGAACACCGTGCATATCGGAATATGCTTATGTACCTAACCCGGCGGGAGAAGGAATAGTGGATATTATTTTTCAATGACGTTTTTCCACAGGTCCCTGATCTCTGCGGGTGAAAGCCCTTCACCGAGGTAGCTTTCCCCAATCCATATCTCAAAGTGCAGATGCGAATTCAGCGTATTGCCTTCAGCGCCTTCACTGGTTCCTGAGTTTCCTATATATCCGATTAAATCGCCTGTTTCTACACTGTCTCCTACTGCCAGGTTATCTGCAGTACCGCTAAGATGCGCATAGCGCGTGGTAACACCGTTTGAATGGGTTAACCAGACCTGCCTTCCCCGCAGCATGTCCAAAATATCAGCAGGTGTTTCATCCATTTCCCAGGCGGTCTCTAATAGTATTTCCCTTTCATTGGTAGGAAGTTCGACAAAGTCGTGATCTATTCTGCAAACAGTACCTGGCCCTGCCGCAAAGACCGGATCCCCGAATTTAACAGGGATGCTGCAATAGCCCTCATAAAAATCCAGCCCCTCATGAGTGCCGTTCCTGTAAGCACGCGGTGCGCCGGGAAGCTGTGAGTCCTTGGTTGTAACTGTAGCTCCTGGCAGGGGGCTTTTTAGAAAGGATAAAACTTCCAGCAGCGTATCATCATCCCAGTTTTTGGGTTTTTCCTGTACGGGTAGGTCCTCCGGCTCAGTATTTTCGGGTAATTGGCCATAATCGGAAGCTTTTTCGGGTTTACCAGGGTTATCTACTTTTTTGGGGTTATGTATACTTGCGGGCTCTCTATCCTCGTGATTGTTCGGAGGAGGCGGTGTATTGCTTTCTCCCAGAGTATCAGAAATAGTATTGGAAAAAAGAAGGGGGGCGAGGGCGATACAGCTAATAAAAATTATCACCAGCGGCATAAGTTTCTTAATCTTCATGGCAGTTAATAACCTCCATTAGTGAAATCATATTTCATATTAACATATTTTAGAGAAATATGTCCAAGAAGATTTAGAGGAAAAAAATTAATATAGAGGGAAAAGCAGGATATCTGCAGAATTTAGATATAAAGTGGGGGAGGGAGATAAGATTGTGCAGCAGAAATGCCTTGCCAGTTGTATTAGAGGATTTTGCTTCCCGGGATCCCCGGGAAATGGCAGATTTAAGTGGCGCAGCATTTCAGGATAATACGATTTTTCTTCGTTACTGTAATCTTCCCCTGGAGATTACCCACCCGCAAGGTGAGATTAATTTCCTCGAAAGAGGTAAAAACTCTAAAATAGAAGGGCGTTCTCCGGAGGGGCTGTCATCAGACGAAAAAGTTGTTATTTTACAGTACCTTACCCGGGCCAGCGGGCTGCCGGTAAGGGGACAGTGGCTTTCATTTCTCGATTTAAGGGGGGGACAGCTGCACTGGAAACCTTTTCAAAAAGAGGCTTTGGAGCCGCTGGCAAAAAAATTCTACAACAAAAAGGATCTTTTTTTAAAACTGGCTTTTGAGCACGGAGGCTCCCTACTGGAGCAGGGCGATGCAGGGGTTGTTATACCTGTTTTTCCCCGAATCCCCCTGGCTTTTATACTCTGGGATGGAGGGGAGGAATTTGTACCGCGTTCAACGATACTCTATGATTCCGTTGCAGAAACTTATTTAACTACCGCCGGGTTATATGTTCTCGGTATTCAGTCGCTTATCCGGATATGGTTTCCGGGTGATACCAGATTTGCATAGAAGAGAGGGGAGCACAGCATTTTGTTTCCCAAGAGCTTGTTTAATTTAAACCAATTGACAACAGCTGCTATAGAAGAGATTTTGAGCAGGGCTGCTTATTATAAGAAAAAGAGAAAGAAAGAGTCGTTTTCTTCCCTCAAGGGGAAAAATATAGTGCTCACTTTTTGGGAACCCAGTACGCGTACGCGTGTTTCATTTGAAATGGCTATACGGAAGCTGGGCGGTAACGTAATCAATTATTCGCCAGAAATCTCCAGCGAAAAAAAAGGCGAGAATTTAAAAGATACTGTGAATACGCTCGCAGCGCTGGGTGCTGACGCAGTGATTTTCCGCCACAGTTCGCCTGGTTTTTTCAATTTGCTTTCCCAATTGATTGATATTCCCTTTATCAGCGGTGGTGAGGGCTGCTATCAACACCCAACACAGGCTCTTCTTGATATTTTTACCCTGCGCGATCGTGGTGTGGAACTCTCGCAACTAAAGGTTATTATAGTGGGAGATATTTTACACAGCAGGGTTGCCCGCTCCCTTTTTTATGCTTTTCCCCCTTTTAGTGCCGAGCTTACGCTGGTTGCTCCACCTGTCCTGCTGCCGGAGGAGCTAGTTCCCAGGGGTGTAAGCCGGGCTTATCATCTTGATGAAGTATTGCCAGAAGGTGACGTTGTATATCTCCTTAGAGTTCAGCGGGAGCGGCAGGGAAAAAATCTTCTTCCATCCCTTGCTGAATATTCAGCGCTGTACGGAATTAACGAAAAAAGGCTTCCCTTATTAAAAAAAGGTGTTTTATTGATGCACCCCGGGCCTGTCAATGTTGGAACGGAGATCAGCCGGGGCGTTCTTGATTATTTTGAGAAGAATTGTCCCGGGAGCGTTCTTTTCCAGGAGCAGGTTCGAAATGGTGTATTTGTACGCATGGCAGTTTTAGATCTGTTTTTGGGGGGAGGATAAAGGTAATGGACCTGTTATTAAAAGGTGGCGTATTACACGACCCCGAAAACGGCTGGGAAGGACCGGCGGAGGTTTTGATCAGGGGAAACAAGATCGAGGCGGTTTCTTTATCCCTGGGCCCCGTCGATGTTCCCTTTTGGGATCTCCAGGGGAAAATAATACTGCCGGGGCTGGTGGATATGCACGTTCATCTTAGGGAACCCGGAAACGAGGGGAAAGAAACTATAGCTACCGGCTGTGCCGCTGCTGTCGCCGGTGGGGTTACATCTATAGCTTGTATGCCCAATACGGACCCTCCGGCGGATAATAAAGAGATTATCTGTTATATCAAGGAACGGGCAAAACGGGCGGATCTGGCAAAGGTTTACCCCATAGGCGCTATAACCCGGGGGATTAAAGGAAAAGAAATAGCTCCAATGTGGGAGATGGCGCAGGAAGGGGCAAAGGGTTTCTCGGATGATGGAAATCCTGTCTCAGACAGCGGTGTTATGCTCAGAGCGATGCAATATGCTTTAAATCTCGGGCTTCCCGTAATTTCTCACTGCGAGGATCTTTCCCTGGCGGCGGGAGGTGTTGTCCATGCGGGGAATCACGGTTATCGCCTGGGGCTGCCGGTTATTTCCCCCGCCTCCGAGGCGGTAATGGTAGCCAGGGATTTGCTGCTGCAAAAGGAGATAAAGGGCAAGCTGCACCTGGCTCATCTTAGTGCGAGGGAGAGCGTGGAGCTGTTGAGGTGGGCTAAAGGGGCAGGGATCAGCGTATCGGCAGAAGCAACCCCGCATCACCTGCTGTTAACAGAAGAAGCGGTTGGGAATTTTAAAACAGAGGCCAAAATGAATCCCCCCCTGCGCACTTCAGCCGATAGGGAGGCCTTACAAAGAGCTTTAAAGGAAGGGTTTATCGGTGTAATTGCCACGGACCATGCTCCTCACCGCCTCCAGGAAAAGGAAGATGATTTTCTCAGTGCACCTTTTGGAGTAATAGGGCTTGAAACAGCTTTTCCGCTCCTCTGGACAAAAATGGTGGAGGAAGGGCTGCTTACAGTGAGCGAACTGGTGGATCGTTTCTCTTCAGCTCCTGCCCGGCTGCTGGATATTCCGGCAGGTTCACTAAAACCGGGGGCACCGGCAGATATAGTTGTGGTCGATCCGCAGGCGGAACAAGTCGTAAGCGGAGAAAGGTTTTTTTCCCGGTCGAGAAACACTCCCTTCGAAGGCTGGCGCTTAAAAGGCTATCCAGTAATGACCATGGTGGATGGGGATATTAAAATGTGGCAGGGGAAGGTTAAAGGTTTTAGCGAGGATTTTCCCGAAATAAAGAGCATTCTTCAAACAAGGAGGTAAAGCTTTTTGTTAGCAAAGGCGCGTGTGTTAAGGAACGAAGAAATCGTCCCCGGCTGCTATTATTTGCAGTTGGAAGAATGGCAGATCGCCAGGGGTTCCCTCCCCGGGCAATTTCTTCACGTGCGCATTGTCGATAATATCGCGCCTTTTCTCAGACGACCTTTTAGTATAGCGGGAGCTTTTCCCGATTCAGGAAGGGTAGATATAATATATCGTATTGTAGGAAAAGGCACCGAATTATTATCCCGTTTAGGCAAAGGCGAATATCTGGATTGCCTTGGCCCACTGGGGACTCCCTTTTCCCCTGCCAGAGATATTGCCGTCAGCGTCTTGTTGGCCGGGGGAGTGGGGATAGCTCCCCTGTTATTTTTAGCTCGTATCTTAAGCGGTGAAGGGAAAAAAATACTGGTATATTATGGCGCATCTACTTCCGGCGAGCTGCTTCCCCTGAAAGAATTCTTACCGAAAAAAGCTGAAGTTTTCCTGGCTACTGAGGATGGCAGTGCCGGTTATCGAGGCCTGGTGACAGATTTATTTGAAAGCACTTTAGTAGCCGGAACGCGAAGGGCAGAGATCTTTGCCTGTGGTCCGAAGCCTATGCTGAAAATTCTGGCACAAAAAAATAGATACTGGGGTTATCCCATGCAGCTTTCCCTCGAAGAGAGGATGGCCTGCGGGATCGGTGCCTGCCAAGGCTGTGCCGTAAAAGTACGCAGTGAGGATGACAAAACCGGTTACCTCAGGGTTTGCCGAGAAGGCCCTGTTTTTGATTTTCAGGAGGTGGCGTGGTAAATGGCAAATCTGGAGGTTAATTTGGGGCCGCTGAAATTAAAAAATCCTGTGCTGGCTGCATCCGGTACTTTCGGTTTTGGCGAAGAGTACGCCTCGTTTTTTGAACTTGAAAAGTTGGGAGCGGTCATTGTTAATAGCTTGACCCTGAAACCCAAACAGGGAAACCCTCCCCCCAGGATAGCCGAAACTCCCGCCGGAATGCTAAATTCAATTGGATTGCAGAATCCCGGGCTGGAAGCCTTTTTAGAGAAGGATTTTCCCCGCCTTAAAAGCCTTAATGCCGCGGTTATTATCAATATCGCCGGAGATACAGAGGATGATTACCTTACGCTGGCGCGGGAGCTGTCGGAGATTAACGGAATTCTTGCCTTGGAGCTTAATCTATCCTGTCCCAACGTGAAAGAGGGAGGCATTTTTTTTGGAAACTCGGTAGATGTTATGAGCAGGCTAATCAGCAAAGTGCGCCGGGCCTGCCGTTTGCCCTTAATCGTCAAGCTTACGCCGAATGTGACGGATATAGTAGAGTTGGCCGAAGCTGCTGAAAGCAGCGGCGCTGATATTCTATCCTTGATTAATACTTTAAAAGGAATGGTGATCGATGTTTCAAAGAGAAGCCCGCTTCTGGGAAATATAACGGGCGGGCTTTCCGGGCCGGCAGTCAGGCCGGTAGCGGTGCGGATGGTGTATGAAGTATACAGATCCGTAAAGATACCTATCATCGGCATGGGGGGTATATCTAACCTGGATGATGCGCTGCAGTTTTTTTTGGCGGGTGCCCGTGCTGTAGCGGTCGGTTCGGCGAACTTTATCGATCCTTATACCATACCCCGGCTTATCTCAGATTTGCAGCAGTTCATGGAGTCGGAAGGACTCCATAGTATAGATGAGATTGTAGGTGCTGCGCAGAGATAATTTTTCTTAACAGATGAAAACAGATGGAGAATTATTCTGGGACTTGTTGCAGTTTGTTCGAGTTTTTCAGTTTATCCAATGAGAAGTTATAAGTGAGAAGTTATAAGAAAGAGCGGGATATAAAATGACAGATATAAATGAAGCGGCCCAAAGAATTATTGTGGCGCTCGACGTTGATCATGAAAAGGAAGCGTATGATCTTGTGAAACTCCTCTCCCCTCCGATCAGCTATTACAAAGTCGGCATGAGGCTTTATACTGCCTGTGGGCCCCGTGTTATTGCGGGTTTAAAGGGGCTGGGTGCCAGGGTGTTCTTGGATTTAAAATTTCACGATATACCCAATACCGTTGCTTCTACAGTTGAGGTAGTAACCCGTCTTGGAGTTGACATGTTCAACATTCATTTAAGCGGGGGAAAGAATATGGTTAAAGCAGCGGTAGAAGCAGCCGCGAAGTCGGCTGAAGAATTGGGAAAGACAAAAACGCTGGTTCTCGGCGTTACCGTTTTGACATCCTTAAACGAAAAAATGCTCAGAGATGAGGCAGGTGTCGGGAAAAAACTGGAACAGCATGTTGTAGACCTGTCTCTAATGGGGAAAGAAAGCGGGATAAACGGTGTGGTAGCCTCCGCCCGCGAGGCGGCTTTAATACGCAAAGAATGCGGGGAAGAGTTTCTTATCGTCTCACCAGGTGTCAGGCCATTGTGGGCCGCATCCGGCGATCAGCAGCGGGTTTTTACTCCCCGCCAGGCCATGGAAGCGGGGGCAGACTTTATGGTTATCGGCAGGCCGATTATTAAGCACCGCTCTCCACGGGAAGCTTTGGAAATGATTTTGTCTGAAATTGCCAACAATAATAGCGGAAGGCAATAATGCAAAAGAAACAGCCAGCAGAAAAGAGGTGCCGTGAATGAGATTTGGTATACATATGCCACAAAAAGGCGGGTTCGCCAGGAATGTAAAACGCGCTGTGGAAATTGGCTGCCAAACGTTGCAGGTGTTTGTAGGAAATCCAACCAGTTGGAACCCCCCTTTACCAAAACCAGAAGAATTGGTTCAGCGGGGCGAGCTTTTAAGAGAACATTCTATTTTTCCACTGATAGTACATACCGCTTATCTTGTGAACCTGGCAGCCGCAAAAGAAGAATTTTACCAGAAATCGCGATTGCTCTTTCGGAAAACGCTGCAAAATGCCTGTAACCTTGGTTCTGCATACCTAGTATTGCATGTGGGTAGCCATGGCGGCAGGGGATATAAAAAGGGGATGGAGTTATTCATTTCTACGCTGAAAGAGGAGATGGAAGATTGGCCTTCTTCAGATATAGAGCTTCTCCTGGAAAATACCGCAGGGGGAGGAACTTCAATGGGGGGAACTTTTATCTCCATCGGCAATATAATAAAAGCTCTGGGTGACGATGCGCCTCTTGGACTTTGCCTCGATACAGCACATGCCTGGGCGGCAGGTTATGATTTTTCCACCGGGGAAGGGTTGAAGAAGGCTATGGATGAGCTAAATGAACATGTTGGCCTGGAACGGGTAAAAGCCATTCATGCCAACGATTCGGCTACTCCCCGAGGTTCTCATCGGGATCGACACGCTCATTTGGGAGAAGGGTATATCGGCGATGAAGGATTTAAGGAGTTTTTTAGTTATCCGTGGCCGGAAAATTTACCGGTAATTCTGGAGACCCCGGAGATCGGAAGCAAATGGGATGCTATAAATCTTTCAAAGTTACATCTTTACAGCGGAGAGCCTCGAGTTGTAAAGAGGGGAATAGAAGAAGATGGGTAGGGGGAAGATAGTTTATGTTTGCAGCGAATGCGGTTATGAGGCTCGCAAGTGGATGGGTCGCTGCCCGGGTTGCGGCGGTTGGACAACCATGGTAGAAGAAAGAATTAACCGGGCTGTTCCAAGCGGAACAACCGGGTCAAGGCCTCCCGGAGAACCGGCATCTCTAAACGAGGTTGAACCTCACGCTGCAATGCGCCTTCCTACAAATATTGCTGAACTGGACAGGGTCCTGGGAGGGGGGATAGTGCCCGGCACAGTGATCCTGGTGGGGGGCGATCCGGGCATTGGCAAATCCACCCTTTTACTGCAGGCAGCGATCAGGCTTGTCTCTGCAGGGTGCAATGTTCTTTATGTGACAGGGGAGGAATCTCTCCAGCAGATAAAAATGCGTGCGGACAGGCTTTGCTCTTCAGGGACAACTCTTTTAGTGCTGGCGGAAACAGAATACGACCGTATTGCAACAGTTATCGCTAAATACAATCCCCGGGTGGTAATAATAGATTCAATCCAAACCGTTATGAAAAGCGAGCTGGGCAGTGTTCCCGGTAGCGTGGTACAAATTCGAGAGGTTACGGCATCGCTTGTCCAGCTGGCCAAAACCCGGGAAGTGTCTTTTTTTATTGTGGGTCATGTAACCAAAGAAGGAACCCTGGCCGGGCCTCGTCTTCTGGAGCATATGGTGGACTGCGTGCTCTATTTTGAGGGGGATCGCTACCAGAGTTTTCGAATTTTACGTGGTGTTAAAAACCGCTTTGGCGCCACAAATGAAATAGGGATATTCTCCATGGGCCAATCCGGTTTGGATGAAGTGCAGAACCCATCAGCTCTATTTATGAATCAGCGCCCCCTGAACATGGCCGGTTCGACGGTAGTTCCCATTATTGAAGGCACACGTCCACTGCTGGTAGAGATCCAGGGGCTGGTAACCCCTTCCTATTTCGGGGGTGCTCCCCGGCGGACGACCACGGGGCTAGACTATAACAGAGTGGCAATTATTATCGCTGTTTTAGAAAAAAGGACCGGATTGCAGTTATCAAATTGCGATATTTTTGTAAACGTGGTGGGCGGCGTTAAAATAATGGAGCCTGCCGCAGATCTCGGGGTAGGGCTAAGCATAGCGTCAAGTTTCAAGGACCGGCCGCTTCTTAAACAGATGATGATGGTAGGAGAAATTGGACTGACAGGGGAAATACGACCTGTCAATCGTATAGAAGAGCGGCTGAAAGAAGGAGCAAAAATGGGGTTTTCCTGCTGCCTTCTACCGCAGGGCAACATATGCGGAAATAATATTTCCCATATAAAGGGATTGGAAAAAGATCTAAAACTTAAAGGGGTATCGACCCTGGCAGAGGCCATTGAGCTCGCCATAGCTTGAAAAAAAACAAGCTTTTATGAGAGATGGAAGAATCCCAGAGCATTAAGTTTTTCATATTCTTTGAAGAATATATCCTCCAGCTTGAAGCCCAGCAAGTTGCACAAAGCGGTTAAATAGAAAAGGTGGTTTCCGATCTCTTCCTCAATGATCTCTTTGCAGTTTTCACATAATTGCCCTTCAAGATGGGATAACATGTATTTTCGGCATTCTTCAAGCGAAGCTCCGGGGGGGAGATGTTGCTTGCGGGCATTGATAGAGATGCAGCCGCAGTCTGTTACTGCTTTGGTAATTGCCCTGTTTATCCGCACAGCGGTTTCTGCATGTTTGGAAATGCTGTCCAGGATACTGCGGTGTCGGAGGAGCAGTTCGGAAACTTTATCTTGAAAAAGGTCAACAACCTTATCGTTCCCGGCTTTCATGACTTTCATGTCACCTCTTTTGCTTTCTTACCCCTATTATACTTGCTGTTTTAAAACCTTGTCAACTTCTACTGATTAGACATTTATCCGGAAAAGGTGCCGCCCTGGGGCGGATTTTTTTAATTTAAAAAGTTTGCCATTTTTGCATAGGAATGAACATAGTAATAAACATGTTGTATTTAAAAACTGGTTTTTCAGGGAAAACAGCTACATGAACGATGGTTATGTAAAAGTAATCATGGCTTCGATAATATGGGGAACAATAGGAATTTTTGCCCGCTGGAGCGGTGCCGATCCGCTGCTTTTATCCTTTTCACGTTCTTTCCTAACTGTTCCGGCACTACTTCTTTTCTTATATTATAAGCGTGAACCTTTCCCCTGGCTCCATGTCAGGGATTTTTTTCCGGTAATTATCAGCGGTGTGTTTCGGGCCGCAGGTTTGTACTTTTATTTTATTGCAATTAGCCTGGCTTCCCTGTGTTATACATTGATTATATTTTATCTGGCCCCTGTTATGATCGTCCTGTTAGGCCCGTTATTTATTGGGGAGAGGTTCGAAAAGAACAGCCTGTATGCACTTCTTATTGCCGTTAGCGGCATTGTGTTTGTCCTCATATCGATCTTCGATAACCATGACTCTGCCATACAGCTAAACGGGATTTTAAATGCTTTCTTGGGGGCTGTATGTTTTGCATTTACCGTTACAATTGCTAAAGGGTTAAAAGAAACAAATGGTCTGGTTCTGACCTTTTATCAAATGCTTGTGGCGGCAGTCTGCTTGTTGCCTTTTCTTAATATCCGGGAGGTACTGGTATATATCTTTAAAATTGACGTATTTAGGTTCTCCGGCCTGTTATTGCTGGGGATTATTCATACCGCTTTAGCTTATGTTATCTACCATGAAGGCCTGAAAGTAGTAAAAATCCAGCATGCCGGCATTTTCCTTTATCTGGACCCGGTGGTCGCATCAATACTGGGGTACCTGATCTTTCGGGAAACAATTAGCCTGCCGGGGTTTCTGGGGGCGTTTCTAATAATAGTTGCGGGAATTGTCGTAACCGTCGAAAGTATAGGAAATAATACTGGAATTATTGGCAGAAATAGGTGTTGATTGTGTTTTCAAAAACTCGATGGGAATTTATTATCCGGTATCGCATCAGCCGGTATTAGCGTTTTTCCTTCAGCTCCGGAGGGAGCATTTTTTCTTCATCGGTAAAAAAGAAGATGACAAATGCCAGTATCACTGCGAGCCCGGCGATGGGCAGGAAAGTTGCATGGATATTGATATCCAGTAAGGTGGCGATTATATAAGGTGCTGCCGCGGCACCCAGGCAGCGGGCGCTGCCAAAAATAGTGGTCATGATTCCTCGGTGGCTGCGGGAAGATATTGCAGAGCCAATGGTGTCCAGTACCGGCAGGAGCAGCCCTGCACTAAATCCTATCAGTACAAGATTCGGCCAGATAAGTTTGCTGGAGTAAATATAGGGAATCAGGAAAAGGGAAACCCCGGAAATCAAGAGGCCGGCGGTCAGGGTGACGCGTGGCCCGATATTTGTGGCGATCGCCGGCGTGAAATAAGCGGTTACCATCATTGCGGCTACCGGGATGGCTACAATTAACCCGTGGATGACGGTTCCGTCAGGGATTTTTTGGCCAATGAATTCACCCACCCAAAACATAGCCCCAAACAGGAATAATATGCCGGCAAAAGATGCAAGAAGAGCGAGTATGTTATGCAAACTTAGCAGCCGGGATAATGAACCCAGTTCAGAATGGAGCGAAACTTCCCGTTGTTGCGGTTCTTTGATGGAAGACCAAAATAGGAAAGCAACTGGAAAGGAAATAATGGGGTAGACAAAAAAGGGGGCGTACCAGCCCAGCAACCCTGCAATTCCACCGATGATTGGGCTAATAAGTTTACCCAGGCCGTTTGCTATTTCCAGGAAGCCCATAACCCTGGTTCTTTCCTGACTCTGAAAAATATCACCGGCCAGCGCAACAGCCAGGTACATGGGTGTTGCTGAACCAACTCCCTGTAAAAAGCGGAAAAATAGCACCGTCCGGAAAGGGTTTTCCAGTATTAGCAGCGCTGCTCCAGCCAGCCCTCCTGCTGCACCGTAAAGGAAAATAGAAGGAACAACGATCTTTTTCCTTCCCAACCTGTCCGCCAGGATACCACCTAAGGGATTTAATAAAGCGGCGGTAAAAGATACTATGACAAACATTAGCGATATTTCTTGCAGTGTCAGGCCAAGCGCTTTTCTCATCTGTGGGAAAACCGGCAAAAGCATCGTATTGGCCATAATCATAATCGAGGTTGATGCCCCCAGTGAGAAGACCTTTAAGTTTGTTGTTGCTTCCATAACAAACAAAAGCTCGAAATTGTCACAAACGGCATTTCGAAGCTTTCCTTTCATGTGTTTTTTTGCTCCGGTGAGTCCAGCGGGTATTGCGGCGGTAAGTGAATATATTGGAAATCCAGGAACGATAATAATTAATGCTGCAATAAAGGCAACAACCCCAACCATGATTATTTTTTACATTAGAAGCTTTATATATTACCATACAAAAATGGAAAAAATGTCAGTGCTCATAATGTAGAAACTAAAGGCGAATTGCGGGGGCTGTATTATCCTGGTATCGCCGGGAAAGGCTCTTAGATTATAACCTCCAAGCTTTTACTTTTTTATGTGTAATCTGGTTCACTATTTCATCAAAACTTCTCCAATTAACGCTTGTTTCCAGCTCCTTTACAGGTTTCGAGTACTATTGTATAATAAACAATACAGTCCGGGTGAAGATGGGTCTGACGAAGATAATAGGAATTGCACTAATTGCGCAACTGAACATGGAGAGATGGCCGAGTCCGGTTGAAGGCGCACGACTCGAAATCGTGTAACGGGTGAAACCGTTCGTGGGTTCGAATCCCACTCTCTCCGCCAATAAAGCTCCAGGCAACCGCTCCTGGAGCTTTTGGAATTCAAAGGCGGGATTTATTAGCAGAGGTAATTAACGGGGATTATCAAAATATAAAAAAATCGGAGAAATTCATAGGGCTTTTACCAATTTGTTGCTATCGGAGGAGAATTTTAGGAAGTTGCTGCTGCTCTCGCCAATCTTTGTTATGCACAGGTGTTATGCACGGGTGCAAACAATTTAGCAGCTTCGGAAAAGTACTGGCTGTAGCCGTATTAGGGTGGGGTAAGGGTTTGGTTCATCCTTGAAAGAAAAATTGCTCGGAAATGATAATTTGAAGCAATTCTTTTTTTGCCAAATGAAAAAAATGGGTGCATTGCAAATGGCTTCCACAAATAATTTATTGACAATACGGGGCGCTTATGATATTATATAAGATTTTTTGACATAAATAATATTATATGTTAAAATAATAGATAAAGGTTTTCTGCTCATAAGAAAAAGTAATAGTTTTTCTTAATTGAGGGTACAAGGTTTTAAGGGGGATTTTAATTAAATGTTTAATATTGGGGACAAGGTTGTTTATCCCATGCATGGAGCGGGTATTATTGAGGCTATCGAGGAAAAGGAAATTTTAGGAGATAAAAAAAAGTATTATGTAATGAATATTCCCGTTGGAGATATGAAAGTAATGGTTCCAATGGACAATGTACAAAAAGTAGGTTTACGAGATGTAATAGAAAGAAGTGCGGTGCCAAAAGTATTTCATATACTGGAAAGTACGGAAGAAACTGTAAATTCCAATTGGAACCGGCGTTATCGCGCCAACATGGATAAAATAAAAAGCGGCAGCATTTTTAAAGTAGCGGAAGTTGTCCGCAGTCTTTTATTGAGGGAGCGGAGAAAGGGGCTTTCCACAGGTGAAAGGAGAATGCTCGAGAGTGCCAAACAAATTTTAGTAAGCGAGCTGATTATGGTTAAGGGAATTGATCGGGCAGAGGTAATGGACAACTTGGAAAGACTTTTTGATCAGCAGGATTTATAATAATTTAAAATATTATAGTTAAACTTATAAATAGGCATCGAAAGATGTCTTTTTTATTCTGACCTGCTTTAACATAACAAGGCGCAATTGACTTTGGAAAAATATCAGCTCGGGGGATATGGGGGATATTTAAAGCTCCGTTGCAAAAGCTGTACGCTATTTTTTCGGTATTTTAAACAAATAAGCTGTTATTGGGTATAATAACCCTTGAATTAGGACAAATATATAAGTTATAATAATAAAATAAATAAATAAATGCTGAGGAAGGAGGTGTGCATGTGCTAAAAATGGTAATGCGCCTCTTTTTAACAATTGTTAGCTTTATAGGTGGTTATGAACTTTTTAAGATCTTTTTTCCTTCATTAACGGTTGTAACTGGTCTGCCGCTGCCCATTCCTTCCGTTACCTGGTTTTCTGTTATGGGAGGAACTATATTTGGTCTTATTTTTTATTTTATTACTCCTAGCATAATGAATTATGTAGGTAAGCTTGCTTCATGGTCTGAAAGTAAAATGAAAAACATTCCAACACAGGACATCATCCTTGGTGTAGCAGGATTAATCATAGCATTAATAATTGGTCTTTTACTGAGCTTCCCTCTTTCGCGTATACCATGGGTAGGTCCTTATATCTCTCTGGCAGTTACTCTTGTGTTGGCTTATCTGGGAGTTACCTTTTTCTTAAATCGTAAAGAAGAATTTTCCTTTCTTACCTTCAATATTATGAAACGCCCCGGTCACACTCACATCCAAAATAATCCAAGGTCATCTGCTGTAAAGGTGCTGGATACAAGTGTTATTATTGATGGGAGAATCATGGACATTGCCAAAACTGGGTTTTTGGAAGGAGAATTGATAGTACCCGGTTTTGTTTTGGAAGAGTTGCGCCATATCGCTGATTCACCTGATTTACTTAAAAGAAATCGCGGCCGCAGGGGCTTGGATATCTTGAATAAAATGCAAAAAGAAATGGATATGGTTATTAGGATTGTCAATACAGATTACGAAGATATCGCAGAAGTTGACAGCAAACTTGTCAAACTTGCCCAGGACCTTTCAGGATTGATTGTAACCAATGATTTTAACCTGAACAAGGTTTGTGAACTGCAGGGTGTGTTTGTTTTAAATATCAACGAACTTGCCAATGCCGTAAAACCGGTGGTCCTACCGGGAGAAGAAATGAGCGCTCATATTATTAAAGATGGTAAAGAAATCGGACAGGGTGTAGCCTATCTTGATGACGGCACCATGATCGTTGTAGAAGGCGGCAGGCGCTTTATTGGGGAAACAATAGATGTGCTTGTTACCAGCGTACTGCAAACTGCAGCAGGCCGGATGATTTTTGCCAGGCCGAAGACTAATTCCCATGAACAAATTTCGCTCAGGCAGTAATTCGAACCCGGCAGGGCGCTGAAACAGGGGTAGTCAGGTTTTTATCTTTTGATGGGAAGGTTTAAGGTAGAATTTATTACATAAAGCAATAACGGTTAGGGTTGCAAAAAATGCTTGACAGGCGGCCAAAGTTGCTTTCTTTGAGGCTTGGCCGTCTCTTTCTGTAAGGCGGAGGGATGTGCTTATGTCAGCGGATCGAAGAGATGTTTTGCTTATTGCCGCGGCAGGGCGGGGAAAGCGTATGGGAAGGGAAAGGAACAAACTTTACCTTCCCCTGAAGGGAAAGCCTGTCCTGGCCTGTACCTTAAAGGTATTTCTTGAAATGGACCTTTTCAACCTTGTAGGGGTGATAGTTGCCCCGGGGGAAGAGGATGCCTTTTGGAATGAAGTGTACAACCCTTATTTTGCCGGAGACAGGCGTGTTTTTGTAGTTGAAGGTGGTGCCGAGCGCCAGGTCTCAGTTTTTAACGGATTAAAAGCCCTGAAGCAAAAGAACATCCATGAGGATTCCATCGTGTGCATCCATGACGGCGCGCGCCCCTTGATTCGAAAGCCCCTTATTATGGACGTATACCTGGAAGCCCTTATCAGCGGTGCAGCCATAATCGGTGTACCCCTGAAGGATACTATTAAGGAAATTGATCACCGTCAAATAGTCAGCAAAACTCCTCCGAGAGAACAATATATGCTTGCACAGACACCCCAGTGCTTTAAATTTTCCACCCTTTTGCAGGCGCATGAAAAGGCAGAAAAAGAAAATTTTACAGGCAGTGATGATTCAACGCTGGTTGAGAGACTGGGAGCGAAGGTAAAGGTAGTCCCAGGGAGCTATGAAAACCTGAAGCTGACTACCCCTTTTGATTTTAAAATAGCTGAAACTTACCTTTCATGCAAGGAGGTCCGATAATGAATCTGCGTGTTGGCATGGGTTATGATGTACACCCTTTGAAAGAAGGTTTACCGCTTATCCTGGGCGGAGTCTGCATTCCCTTTTCTTCGGGCTTAGTTGGCCATTCCGATGCTGATGTGTTATTACATGCGATTATGGACGCTCTACTGGGAGCAGCTGCCCTGGGTGATATCGGCACCCTCTTTCCGCCCAGAGATCCAGGCTATAAAAATATCTCAAGCTTAATACTGTTAAAAGAGGTCGCCGCCCATCTTAGAAATGCCGGTTTTGAGATAAATAACCTGGACAGTGTTATTGTGGCCGAAAAACCGCGGCTGGCTCCTTATATTGGAGAGATGCGTCAAAATATTGCCGGAGCCCTTAGCCTAGAAAAGAACCTCATCTCCGTCAAAGCGACGACGACAGAATCCCTCGGCTTTATCGGCCGCGGAGAAGGAATTGCCTCCTACGCTATTACCGGGATCAGGCTTACATGAGGATGAGAAGGTGGTAACGGTGAGGGGTTCGGGAGATTATATCGATAGAAGGCACAGCGAATCTTAAATGCTGTTCTTTTTTTATATTTATTTGCTATATTCGTGATAGTTGGCCCGGTATTTTATTATTTATGCCCCTGCAGTATGTCCATACTTTATACTTAATCATAATATATAGGAGTAAAGTAATAAAAAAATAAGCGGGTTCTTTTTCATATTTTGGGCTGGCAGGGGCTGATTTAAATGAAAGTTCAAGAACGATTTAAAGAAATGCTTCTTCCTGTTTCCAGGAAAATAAAAAAAGAGTGCAATTACAATTCTCAGAGCTGTGCTGATGAATTGTCCTTTATAAGGCTCGGCATTAAATCTATAAAAAAGGAACTGATGGAGACACTTAATATAACCGCTTTATTAAATCCGAGTGCGAGAGAATGGGAAAGGATCAGGGAAACCGGAAAGAGTTTTCTAGAGCTGCAGATAAATATATTAATTAGCAGCTACCCCTCGATTTGGGTGAATAGCAGTAATCATCAAAGCGAGATTGAATCATTAAAAAAGGAATTAATTGCTGAGTTTAATACTTTTATCGATGGCCAAATAAAGGAGATTATACGGAGGCGTAAAAAAATTATCTCTGATTTGCTGGTAAGGATAATAAGCGGTATAGTAGGTGGGCTGATCGTATATTTTTTAACAAAACCCTTTATATGGTAGATCCTTATTTCTCCGCGCCAGGACAGATATATCCTGGAAATGATATTATACCTGCTGTCTTTAGTATACCTTCTGCGCAGTATATTCTTTTAGTTTTCTTTGCTCACAGATAACGGTTTATTCGGGCCATGGTATAAGCGCCACAGGCCCAACCCGTTGACAGATTTTTGGGGTGGAGCTATAATTATTTGTAATAAAGCCAATATGCAAATACAAGGACGGGGAAGAGTACGCCTGCAGCGGCTGCCAGAGATAAACCTTCAGCGGCTGGAAGAGGTTTTCAGTGTCAGGCATGGTGGAAGTGCGCCCCTGAGTTTTATTCTGAACGGAAAAGGATTTCAGGCTGTTGTATTCTTTTTCCCTGTAAGAATAACGGCACCCGCTGTTAATGGGTTTTAAGCGGGGCAGCGCTGCCCAAGCAGAGTGGAAACGCGGTTTCAAGCCGTCTCTGTAGAATAGAAAGAGACGGTTTTTTCATTTGGATTATAGCGGTAGGGGGATGTTTGAATGTTTAAGAGGATAAAGAAAGATATTAACGCGGTTTTTGAAAGAGACCCGGCGGCCAAAAATCTCCTGGAGGTTATCCTCTGTTACCCCGGTTTTCATGCTATTCTTCTGCACAGGATTGCCCATTTTTTCTATAAAAAGGGCCTGGTAGTATTGCCCCGGCTTATATCCCATTTTTCAAGGTTTATTACTGGAATAGAAATTCACCCGGGAGCCAAACTGGGAACAGGGATTTTTATCGACCATGGATTGGGTGTTGTCATCGGGGAGACAGCGGAGATTGGGGATAACGTTACCATATATCAGGGGGTTACCCTGGGTGGTACAGGAAAGGAAAAGGGTAAAAGGCATCCAACAGTCGGAAAAAATGTTGTTGTTGGTACAGGAGCGAAGGTTCTGGGTCCAATTGTAATTGGAGATGGAGTACGCGTGGGTGCAGGTTCCGTAGTGTTGCAATCTGTGCCCTCCGGCGCTACTGTGGTGGGTATACCGGGCAGGGTGGTTTTTCACAGGGGGAAAAAGGTTACTCCGGTTGATCTAAATCATGAAGATTTGCCGGACCCTGTTGCACAAATGTTCAACCGCCTGCAAAATCAGCTGGACGAATTGAGGTTGCAACTGGAGAGTTGCTGCTATTACAGGGAAATAGGGGAGGAAGAACGAAGTGATCAGGCTATATAATACTTTAACGGGACGCAAGGATCCGTTAAAACCGGTTACCGAGGGCAAAGTTGGCATCTATGCCTGCGGCCCGACCGTTTATGATTATTTTCATATCGGCAACGCCAGGGTTTTTATCTTTTTTGATGTTTTGAGGCGCTACCTCGATTACCGCGGTTATAGCGTCACCTTTGTTCAAAATTATACCGATATTGATGATAAAATGATCAACAAGGCAAGAGAAATGGGTATATCAGTAAAAGAGCTGGCCGATATTTTTATTCAAGCCTATGAGGATGATACCGCAGCCCTGGGAATCTTGCCCGCTGACCACCATCCCAGGGCAACCGAACATATTCCCCAGATCATCGACTTGATCCGGAGATTGATCGATAAAAACCTTGCTTATGATGTGGACGGAGATATCTTTTATCATGTCGGTGCATTTCCCGACTACGGTCAACTATCCCATCAGGATCTGGAAGAACTGGTTTCAGGGGTCAGGGTAGAGATAGACCAGAGGAAAAAGCACCCCATGGACTTTGCTCTCTGGAAGAGAGAGAAAGCAGGTGAACCCTCATGGGAGAGCCCCTGGGGAAGGGGGCGTCCAGGGTGGCACATTGAGTGCTCTGCCATGTCCATGCATTTTCTGGGTGAGACGCTGGATATTCACGGTGGGGGACAGGATCTTATTTTTCCCCATCATGAAAACGAAATCGCCCAAAGCCAGGGGGCTACAGGAAAACCCTTTGCCAGGCATTGGGTTCATGTCGGTTATCTCAATTTGGAGCGCGAAAAGATGTCCAAGAGCTTAGGAAACGTCCTTACTGTAAGGGATCTGCGTAAAACCATAGATCCCTTGGCACTGAGGTTTTTTATGCTTTCAGCTCATTATCGCAATCCCATTAATTTTTCCAGAGAGTACTTGGAACAGGCTGCTAAAGGTATGGAAAGACTAAACAAGGTAATATATAATCTTAAAGACCGGCTTGACAAGGTCGAGGCAGGGACTCTCGATAAAAAGGAAAGCGATCTGCTCGATATGCTGCAGGACTACCGCGAAAAATTCATCGCTGTGATGGATGATGATCTCAATACCGCCGAAGCCCTGGCTGTGCTGTTTGAATTGGCAAAAACTACAAATACCTATCTTAACAGGCCGGAGGGGCAAAAGAAAAATGTCCTGGAGCCGATTCTCAATTTTTATCTTGAAACGGATACAATCCTTGGTTTTATAAAAAATGATTCAACTGTTATCCTGGAAAAAGAGCTGGAGAAGCTGATTGCCAAAAGGGAAGAGTACCGCCGGCAAAAAGACTGGGCTGCGGCCGACGCTATACGCGACAAATTGAAAGAGCAGGGTATTATCCTGGAGGATACCCCCCAGGGAGTCAGGTGGAAGGTGGATGAAAAAAAGAACGCGAGGCAAAGAAAAATATGATTTAATTTGGGGCCGGCAGCCTGTTCTGGAGGCCCTGCGGGGAAATTTGCCCCTGAAACGGATTAACCTGCATGAAGGCGCCAGGGGCAATATTATTAATGATATACAGAAGAAGGCGGAGGAAAAAGGAATCCCCGTGCAAAGACTTAAGCGCGCACGGCTGGAAGAAGAGGTCGGGGGACGAAACCATCAGGGTATTGTGGCTTATATGGCCCCATATGCCTACCTTTCAGTTCAAGAGCTGCTGGAATGCGTGCGGGAGAGGGGAAAAAAACCTTTTCTGCTGATGCTGGATCATCTCCAGGATCCTCAAAATTTGGGATCCCTCATACGGACTGCTGCTGCAGCCGGTGTCCAAGGAATAATTATTCCCAGAGACAGGGCCTGTGGGGTTACTCCTGCTGTTTTCAAAAGTTCAGCAGGTGCTCTGGCGCATATTGCGGTTGCCAGATCGGTGAATCTGGCCAACGAAGCGGATTATCTTAAGAAGGAAGGCATCTGGTTAATAGGAGCGGATATGAGCGGGGAACAATCTTTTTACGAGGCTGATTTCAATCTTCCGTTTGCCCTGGTGCTTGGAAGTGAGGGAAAAGGGCTTTCCAGGTTGATCCGGGAAAAATGTGATTTTTTATTGCACATACCGGTTCAGGGAGCTGTTTCTTCACTTAATGTCGCTGTAGCCGGGGGAGTTATTATCTATGAAGCTTTTCGGCAGAGAACAAGGTGAAAACTGTCCCGGGGAAGTGGAGGCGTTTGAAACAATAAGGCAATAGTTGGCTGTCGTTTATTTCTATTTCTGGCCTTGACGCTTCTGGAACCATAGGATATAATACATGCGTGGGAATGTCCCAATAAGATTATGGAGGCGATGTTTGTGGTTTTGACGGCGCAGGGTTTAAGGGAGGATGATGGCCCATCTGCGGAACTGGATCTCTTAAAAGGTGGAAAGTATGAAGATAAGACTGACGAAGAAGTTGCAGCAGAAGCTAAAAAAGGTAATGACATCGCCCTGGAATACCTGATTAAAAAATATAGGAACTTTGTAAAAGCCAAGGCCCGGTCTTACTTCCTTATTGGTGCTGATCGTGAGGATATTATCCAGGAAGGAATGATAGGTTTATATAAGGCTATCAGGGATTTTAAAGGTGACAAGCTTTCTTCTTTTCGGGCTTTTGCCGAACTCTGTATAACCCGTCAGATTATTACCGCCATTAAAACAGCAACTCGTCAGAAGCATATCCCATTAAATTCTTATGTTTCGTTAAATAAACCCATTTACGATGAAGATTCAGATCGCACTTTGCTAGATATATTATCCGGGACAAAGGTGACGGATCCCGAAGAGTTGATGATTAATCGCGAGGAGTATAACGATATAGAGTTTAAAATCGGGGAAATATTAAGCGACCTGGAATGGCGCGTTCTTATGCTCTACTTGGAAGGGAAGTCATACCAGGAAATTGCCTTGGAACTGGCGAGGCATGTTAAATCTATAGATAATGCTTTACAGAGGGTAAAGCGCAAATTGGAGCGCTATTTGGAAATCAGGCGGGTGTAGCTCAATGGTAGAGCGCTGGCTTCCCAAGCCAGTTACGTGGGTTCGATTCCCATCACCCGCTCCAATTATGTATGGATTATTGGATTTTATAAATTTGGATTATAAATATAGAAACCTTCCCTCAGAAACAGGGAAGGTTTTATTTTTCAGGTTTTGTCTAATACAGCTATTGAGTAAAAAGTGATTGTACCTCTTGGATTTCCTGCGGGGTAGCTTGCTGTGCGGCTTTATAAAAACCCTTTTGTTCGGCAGCTTTATACAGTTGATACTGGAATTGCTCATCAGCATTTCTGATTTGGGTTATGGCCTGCCGTAAATTTTGGTCAGAACATTGTGCGATGACATTTGCATAACTTGTCAAACTGCTGTTAATCATGGATAGAACATCATTCACCATATCTTTTTCCTGCATTATTACACCTCCTTTAATGTAAGAAAGACATTAATTTTTGTTTTGTCGCCTTAGCCGATTGAGCGGATTGCTGGAACATTTGTTTGATTTGCGGGTCAGCGCACTGCTGAGCGTATGTTTCCAGTTTATTGGTAGCAGTCTCATGTGAGAAGATGAGATGCCTCAAATTTTGAAGCTCCAGTTTATTTAACGGCATTTTTTACCCCCCTTTAAGTTAAATGTTTGGAAAAGCATTATTATCTTTCCATAGCATCTGAATATTATGCAATAAATTAATCTCTACAATTAGGAAATAATAATTAGTGACACTTAGAAAATAAATTTCAACTAAAAGGGGGATGGAAAAAACAATATGAAAGCGGTAATTATGGCAGGCGGCGAAGGAGCTAGGTTAAGACCTTTGACCTGTGACCGCCCCAAACCCATGGTTCCGATTTGTGACCGTCCGATGATGGAATATATAACCGAGCTTTTAGTTTCACATGATCTGCGGGATCTGGCTGTAACCCTTCAATACCTTCCTGAAAAGATAAAAGAACACTTTGGAGAAAAATCGCCTCAGGGTGCAAACTTTACCTATTTTCTGGAGGAAGAGCCCCTGGGAACAGCCGGAAGTGTAAAAAATGCCTCTTCTTTTCTGGACGAGACTTTTTTGGTGATCAGCGGAGATTGTCTTACCGATATTAATTTAACAGAAGCTATAGAATTTCACCGCAGCAAAGGAACGTTGGTTACTATTGTGCTAACTCCGCAGGAAAATCCGCTTGAATACGGTGTGGTCATGGTCGATAAAGAGGGGAAAATAACACGTTTTTTGGAGAAGCCCCGGTGGGGCGAGGTCTTCAGCGATACTGTCAATACAGGTATCTATATTCTCGAACCTGAGGTGCTTGATTATATTCCCCCCGGAGAAAAATTTGATTTTAGCAAAGATCTTTTCCCTTTACTTATGGAAAATGGTCATACCCTTTTCGGCTGTGTGCTGCCGGGATACTGGTGCGATATCGGTAATTTAGAACAATATCGTTATGCTCATTATGATATACTGGATAAAAAAATCAATATAAAGCTACCGGCGGCAGAGGAAGAGCCGGGTATCTGGATTGCTGATGAAGTTTATATAAATGCCGATGCCCAGCTTATTCCTCCTTTCTATATCGGCAAAGGAACATACATTGGTTCTAAAGCAGTTGTCGGTGATTATTCTGTTCTGGGTGCTTACAATCACCTGGCGGAAAAGGTCTCCATAAAAAGGGGAATCACGTGGCCGAAGGTTTCCTTGGAAAAAAACGTCACCATCAGAGGGGGAATTTTAGCAGGGGATGTGCGTCTGGAATCTGCGGCCTCCGTTTATGAAGGAGTTGTTATCGGTGAAAGCAGTATTGTGGAAAGCAAAGCTACGCTCAGGCCTGGTGTTAGGGTATGGCCATGTAAAAGGGTTGAAAGCGGCGCTCTTGTGAATAGCAATCTTATTTGGGGGAATCAATTCAGGCGTTCGTTGTTTGGAGCTGACGGGGTTCGGGGAGAGATAAACGGCGACCTTACGCTTGAAAATGCCCTCAGAATGGGATCTGCCTTTGCTTTTATGCTTGGTGGAGAGGTGCCGGTGGTAATCGGGGGGGACTCATGGGAGCCTTCGCAGCTATTGAAAAAATCTCTGACAGTAGGACTGCTGGCCGGGGGGGCTGAGGTGCTCGATATAGGTGAGAGTATCGCTCCTGCAGTGCGCATGGGGATTCCCGGCCTGGGTGCGGAAGGGGGAATTTTCGTCCATTCCTGTCCGTCCAATTACGGCTATAGCGCTATACGATTTTTTGATCGGGAGGGACTAAACCTTCTTCACGGAAAGGAACGGAAACTTGAACAGATATTTTTAAGGGACGATTTTCCCCGGGCCAGGAAGGACAAATTGGGTGTTAACAAATCAATTGAAGACTTTAACGAGATCTACAAGCGAGCGGTCTTTAAGGATATATCGATAGAAGCTATAAAAGAAGCAAATATATCGATTTTAATGGCCTTTCCGCCTCCGCACTTGCAAAAAATATTGGTACCGATGTTGCAGGAGTTAAACTGCAATCTAGTGATATTTTATCCTCCGGGAAGGACAAAACTTGCCTGCTGGAAAGAGGATGATTTTGCAGTAAATAAGGAAGATATTTCCCGCAGCATTATCAGGGATGAAATAGATCTGGGTTTTTGGATGACCCCCGAAGGAGAGAGCATGGTCCTTTTCGACGAGGAGGGCTGTGAAATTTCCGGTGAAGTATACCAGGCTTTACTTTCACTGCTTATTTTGCAATCGAAGGAAACGTCAATGCTTGTTCAACCCATTTCCGCTTCCTGGATTCATGAGGAACTGGCCCGTAAAAACAAAGGGAGGGTTTTGCGTAGCAAGACCTTTCCCCGGCATTTCCAGGAGAAAATCAGAGAAATATGCAATAACCTTTGCTCCGGAGAAAACGGCAGCGGATACTTACCCTCGGGTTTTATGCAGATTGATGCCGTGACAGCCCTGCTAAAGTTGCTCGAAAGCCTCGCCCGCGGAGGTAAAAGCCTTTCCACTTTCATTAAGGAAATTCCGGGAATAAACCTGCGGCTAAAGGAAATACCCTGCCCCTGGGGCCAAAAAGGAAGGGTTATGCGTCAGCTGATCCAGGAAGGGCCCGGCGAAGCGGAAAAGGTAGAGATGATCGACGGTTTAAAATTTTATTACCCGGATGGTTGGGCGCTTGTCCTTCCCGATCCGGAAAAACCTTCCTACCGTATTTACGGGGAAGGTTTTACAGAGGAAATTGCGGAATCTTTGACAGATCTTTTTGCCGAAAAAGTTAAAACACTGCAGAATCAACCTGAACCTTAATAAAATAATAGGTTGGTGATTTTATCAGAGAACGGGCAGCCGCAGCGCTTTACATTGTTGACAATAAGATGCTTCTATGCTAAAATTACAAGGCGTTACCGCTCGGTTAAGGTTACTAAAATTTTACCTCAGCGTTTTTTTGCTGGAAGGTAAAGTTACCTTAAACGGCGAGATTAGAAAGAGAGAGGTTATTCGATGTACGCTATAATTGAGACAGGCGGGAAACAGTACAGGGTTTCCGAGGGGACGGTATGTGACGTAGAGAAACTGGATACAGGTATCGGTGAAGAGGTTGTTTTTGATAAGGTACTCTTAATTAACAACGAAGAACGTACAGAGGTGGGTAAACCTTATTTAACGGGCAGAAAAGTGTCGGCTAAAGTGCTGGCCCATGATAAAGGGAAAAAAATTATCGTATTTAAATTTAAGCCCAAGAAAAACTACCGGCGGAAAAAAGGTCACCGCCAGCCTTTTACCCGGATTATAATAGAAAAAATTTCATGAGTTGATGTCAAAATGGTTAAGATAAAGGTTGTTAGGGGTAGCGATAATCGTCCCCTTTCTGTGGAGGTTAAAGGACATGCTCTTTTTGCTCCGAGTGGCAGCGATATAGTATGCGCTGCTGTTTCCATTCTCACACAGACAGTGCTTTTCGCGCTGGAGGATTTACTAGGCTTGAAACCCCCGGCAATGATCAAGAATGGCTATCTGTTAATGTCATCCCCTGCAGAAATTGATAAAGAGAAAGAAGAAAAGTGCTTTCTGCTGCTGGAGACAATGCTGCTGGGGTTAAAGGAGACTGCCAGATCCTATCCCCGCCATATCGTTTATACTGAGGAAAAAAAGGTATCATGATGGAATACAAATCGCGATTGTTAAATAACTGTTACAGTACACCGGAGGATATAGAATTTTTTAGGGAAGGAGGTGTGAGGCCTGTCTAAGTTCAGGCCGAACTTATGCGTAGAATAAACCTGCAATTGTTTGCTCATAAAAAAGGAGTCGGGAGTTCAAGAAACGGGCGCGACAGCAATGCTAAAAGGCTCGGAGTTAAAAGGTACGGAGGCCAGGAGGTTACTGCCGGCAGTATTATTGTACGCCAGAGAGGTACAAGGATTCATCCCGGTAATAATGTTGGCATAGGAAAAGACGACACTCTTTTTGCCCTGATTGACGGGTTGGTTTCTTTTGAGCGCCTTGGCAAAACTAAAAAAATGGTCAATGTTTACCCAGCAGAATAAACCCGGGTTTCCCGGGATTTTTTTTAAGTAAGGTGATATTGCTTGTTTATTGATCGGGTAAAGGTCTATGTAAAGGGGGGCAGGGGAGGAAACGGAGCCGTTGCTTTCAGAAGGGAAAAATATATCCCTCATGGGGGACCCGATGGGGGTGATGGTGGAAGCGGCGGTGACGTGATCCTGCTGGCCTCCGAGGAGAAAAATACCCTTATTGATTTGAGCTACCGGCCCCACCTGCGGGCTGCTAACGGCGCCCACGGCCAGGGTAAAAAAAAGCATGGTAAAAACAGTGATCCCTTATATGTTAAAGTACCCGTAGGTACTGTTATCAAAGACGAAAGCGGTACCGTGCTTGCGGATTTGGACCGCCCGGGGATGAAGGTTGTGGTTGCCAGAGGGGGGACAGGGGGCCGGGGGAATGCCCGTTTTGCCACTTCCCGCCGCCGAGCACCTGATTTTGCCGAAAAGGGGGAACCCGGAGAAGAACGTACGTTGATTTTGGAATTAAAGCTGCTGGCGGATGTAGGCTTCGTCGGCTTTCCCAATGCCGGAAAATCAACCTTACTTTCCCGTATTTCTGCCGCAACGCCAAAAATTGCCGATTTTCCTTTTACTACCTTGAAACCGCAGTTAGGTGTTGTATACCTGGGAGGTGAGCGCTCTTTTGTGGCAGCCGATCTCCCCGGAATAATTGAAAATGCCCATCAAGGAGCAGGCTTGGGCCATCAATTTCTAAAACATATTGAAAGAACTAGGGTATTATTGTTTATAGTAGATCTTTCCGGGACAGAGGGCCGCGACCCCTACCAGGATTATCTTAGTTTGAAAAAAGAGCTGGAACTCTTTCAGCGCGAATTATTGGCAAAGCCCCGTGTCATAGCTGCTAATAAGCTAGACTTACCTTTTGCCGAGAAAAAAATTCATCATTTTCGGTCCCGGGTGAGTGACGCTCCGGTATTTCCAATCTCTGCGGTTACCGGGGCAGGGATAAAACCCCTTTTGCAAGAATTGTATAATATAATACAGAATAATATTTCAAATTCTTCAGTTGAAGAGTATAATGTAGATGAACTAGTTTACCTTCCTCCAATTTCTTATAGAGGTACTAGTGTGGTATTAGAGGGAAATGTTTACGTTGTCAGCGGTGAAGATGTAGAAAAAGCTGTTTATAGGGCACACTTTGATAGCCCTGGGGGGCTAAGCCGTTTCCAGGGGATAATGAAGAAACTCGGTGTGGAGGAGGAGCTGAAAAAGAAGGGGATTAAAGAAGGGGATACCGTAAGAATAGGAGAGATGGAATTTACTTATTTTGAATAATCAATCCCGGGAACAAAAGGAAGAATTTGAAATGAGTTTTTTACTGCCCAAAACACGCAATGAAATTTTAAATCTAGGTATTATGGGAGGCACTTTTGATCCCATACATATGGGGCATCTGGTTACGGCTGAGGTTGCACGGCAGCAGTTTAAGCTGGATCACGTAATTTTTATTCCTGCCGGTATTCCTCCCCACAAGGATATTAAGACAATTAATAATGCGGAACACCGTTATTTAATGACTTTGCTCGCTGTGGTTGACAATCCTTATTTTACTGTATCGCGCCTGGAAATAGACAATAATCAACCTTCGTATACTATTGATACAGTAAGGCGCTTTTATGAAATTTATAATGGTAAGCTCAACCTCTATTTTATTACCGGCGCGGACGCGATCTTGGATATAACAACCTGGAAAGATTATAAAGAGCTGTTGAATACTTGTTGCTTCATAGCGGCCTCCCGGCCGGGTTATTCACTCAGCAAGTTGAAAGATGTTTTGGGCCCCCTTTCCCCAGAAATCACTAAAAAGATAAAATTATTGGAAATACCTGCCATGGCGATTTCTTCGACCTTTATTCGCCGTCGTGTGGCCGAAGGCAAAACAATTAAATATTTGACCCCTGAGTCGGTAGAACAGTATATCTATAAGAACAGGCTTTATGTATAATTGTATACTATTTCGCTTTTTGTAGAAGATCGGGAGTGTGAGCCCCACAAGATCTGGCTGAACTTGACTTCTGTTATATAAGGTGCTATGATGGGAAAGAAAAAATTGTCTTAACATGCAGCCGGATCCAGCCGGATCTGGAATTGTAAAGTTCTGGATTCAGATTATAAAGTTATTGTAGGATTATTTAGGAGCATTATAAAGTTTTGAGTACGATAATTGTGATTACCAATGAAAGTATTACCTAAGTTGATGCCCTTGGAGTAACCGTTGTGATAAAGGTAAGCATCACGGACTCTTTTATATGTTACCCACCGGCATTATTTCTCAGGAGGTGAATTGAAGTATAAACTGTTTTTTTCTATTACATAATATATTATGAATCCAATGCCGGGAAGCGAGGTGACAAAATGGTAAAAACCCTGTATGTAGGAAATGTTTCCTGGGGGACCACTGAGGAAGATCTCCAGAATGCTTTTGCCAAACACGGTGAGGTGCTGGGTTGCCGCATAATTACTGAAAGAGCGACCGGTCGTTCCAGGGGGTATGGTTTTGTAGAGGTAAATGATGAAGATGCTGAGCAGATAATGGAAAATATGAACGGCGCTGAAGTAGATGGCCGCCGGTTGGTAGTAAATGAAGCTAAGCCGAAAGAAAACAGGCAACTTTAAGTTGCCTTTTTTACTTTTTTTATCATTTAAGGAAGGAATGCTTTTTTTTCTGTCAAATTATATTAATTATGATGGTGATATTTTGAGTGAAGACAAATAATGAAAAAATGCGAGGAATTTTGAAAGAAAGAATGGACGAGGAACTGTTCATTCATTCTCTAGGTGTTGAAGAAGCCGCTTATAATCTGGCCGCACTTTACGGTATTGATTCCCAAAAAGCATCCCTTGCGGGGCTTTTACATGACTATGCCAAAGGTCTTCCTGCAAAACAGCTCTGCAGGATTGCTTCCGAGTACAATCTTGCGGATGATATCTCCCGGCAAGAGCCGGCGCTTTTGCATGCTCCCGTTGGTGCCTGGTTATTAAAACATGAACTGGGGATAGATGACCAGGAAGTATTGGAGGCGATCAGGGTACACACAACCGGTTTTCCGGGAATGTCTCCTTTATCGAAGATAGTATACTTGGCGGATTGTTTGGAGCCCGGAAGAAACTACCCCGGTGTAAAGGAATTAAGAGCTATTGCGCGGCGTGATCTTAATCAAGCGCTGCTTATCGCGGTAGATAGAACGATCAAACATATTATTGATAGAGGGAAAATAATTCATCCTGTTTCCATTCTTTTTCGCAATTCCCTGATTTTATCTAAAAAAAATAATCAGGAGATATATAATCATGAGGTTTGGAACAAAAAAACAAAAAGCAGCAGCTAAAAAAGGACTGTATAAAAAAAGGCTTTTTTTTATACTTATCTTTATTCTTTTTTTAATCGTGCTGTTTATAGGAACGCGGTATGTACGTTCTTTCCAGGATTTGCAAAACAAATCCGACTGGGCAAAAGATTTACGGGGTGCTTCGCAGAGCGCCGGTACCAATTACCTTCTATATGGTCTTATTGAAAATAATGGGGAGGCCGTTATTGAAGAAATGTTTTTTCTTAATTACCCACCGGAAGAGTCATCCTGTAATATAGTATTTATCCCCGGAAAAACCTTGATGCACCGTCTGGAAAAAAACGTTGAATCAACGGAAACCTCTTCGGAAGGGGAAACTTCCGAACCCGAAGATACGGTTTCTGCAGAGGAGGTTTCTGAAGGGGAAGCTATTCTTCCGGTTTATACTCCCAGCCATTTTTATAATGAAGGGGGCGGAGAATTATTAGTTAAACAAGTATCCTATTTTTTGAATGTTCCTATCCATCATTTCATAGAAATAAACTATAATGGTATTTCCAGGCTTGTCGACCACATGGGGGGGATTTCCTACCAGGGCTACAATTTAAAGGGGCAGGATTATCTGGATTATTTTTTAAGATCAGACGAGGATGAAGAACCCCTTGAGCGAGCATTGCGCCGTGTAGAAACAATCGGAAATTTCATTGAATTTCTTGGTGAAAAAAAAGGTCTGTTCAGTGTTTTTTCCCTGGTAAGGGAAGCCTCACCATACCTTGATACTGATTTTTCTTGGAAAGAGCTGCAAGATTTTTATACTGATTTAAACCCGCTGTTTGATCCTCAGAGCATGATTGTTGAGCTTCCCGGTTCATGGCGCGATTTTGACGGTGAATTATACTTTGAGCCCTACCAGTCTCAGATCGCTTCAATGATGGGGAACCTTGGGAAGGATTTTATCCTGCCGCGTGAGTTGATTACTGTAGAAGTTCTTAATGGAAGCGGTGTAGCCGGCATTGCTGCCCGGGTAGGACAAATGCTTGAAGATGAGGGCTTTCAGGTGGTTAAAATAGATAATGCCGATAATTTTGATTACCAGCGAAGCCATGTGATATCCCGTCTGGATGATATTGAACCGGCCAGGGAAGTGGCTGTGCTTATCTCCGGGGCGGAATTTTTTAAGGAGCCGCTGGCGGAACATCCGGCTATGGTTACAGTCATTATCGGAAAGAATTTTTCTTTATGAGCAGACAATAAAGTAAATCAAGGAGGAGATATGGCTTGGCTTTAAATACAAAGGAATTTGCCCTGAAGGCAGTTCGTTTGTTAAATGAAAAGAAAGCAGTGGATATCATTCTTCTGGAGCTCGGAAAATTATCCCTTATAGCTGATTATTTCCTTATTTGTAATGGGACTTCAAAAATTCAAACGAAGGCAATTTGCGATCACCTGCTGGAGAACCTTCCGGAGGAAGAGTACGCCCTGCTACGAGTTGAAGGTTATAATGACGCCAGCTGGATCCTATTGGATTTTGGCGCTCTTATTGTTCATATTTTTAACGCTGAAGAGCGTTCTTTTTATAATCTTGAGCGTCTTTGGGGAAAAGCAAAGATAATAGATTTAAAATATTTAACTCCTTTATCTTAGGATACTCCTGATACCTTAATAGATATCTGAAAGGAGATAAGGGAATGGGTCCTCCTGTAGAATATGACATTAGGAAAGATCCTGAAGCTATTATTAGGGAGTTTGTTCCGAAGAAGGTTGCCGTGCTGACAGGTGCCGGTATTTCTGTAGCAAGTGGGATTAGTCCTTTTCGTGGGCCGGGTGGGCTCTGGGAGAAATACGATCCCGAAGAAGTAGCTAATATCGAAAACTTTAAGAAAAACCCACGAAAATCCTGGATTATGCTGAAAGAAGTTCTGGACGTGGTTGAAAAAGCACAACCAAATTCAGCACATTTATCGCTGGCCGAAATGGAGAAAAAGGGGTTTGTAAGCAGCGTTATAACTCAAAATGTCGATGGTTTGCACCAAAGGGCGGGTAATAAATCGGTGATTGAGTATCATGGAAATACTACCAGGATGGTTTGCCTGAGCTGCTTTGCTAAGTTTTCATCCCGTGAGACAGATTTTAGCACCCTGCCTCCTTATTGTCCTAACTGCGGGGGAGTGCTTAAACCAGATGCTGTTTTCTTCGGGGAGCCCATACCGAGGGCGGCTTTGCTCAAGGCTCACACCGAGGCGCAGCAATGCCGGGTGATGCTGGTAGTAGGCACGTCGGGGATGGTTCATCCCGCAGCGGGTTTGCCGCTTATAGCCAAAAAAAATGGGGCACGGGTCATCGAGGTTAACCCCGTGCGTTCACACTTAACCGCATCAGTAACCGATGTCTTTTTAAAAGGAAAAGCCGAAGAAATATTACCGGTAATAGAAAAGGGCCTAAGCGACTACATAAAAGGGTGATATTTGATGAAAGAGCCGTTCAATATTATAAAATCATTTATTGAAGAAGGGGTATCCCCTTCGGGCAGGGTTTATTCAAAAATATCCTTCAAAGCCGTGCAGCTAGCGGCGTTGCAGCTGTCCTGTTCTATAAAAGAAGTAGAAATTACAGCACTAGAAAACGGCGTCGTGCCTGAACGTTATGAACGCAGCCTGGGTACTATCGGGGGTGCTGAAGGTCAAATTGTTTTGTTAAAATCACGGGCAGCAGTGGTAGGCTTAGGCGGCTTGGGTGGATTTGCTTCAGAACTTTTGGCGAGAATGGGAGTGGGGACTCTCGTCCTCATCGATGGCGATAGTTTCAGTGAGAGCAATCTAAATCGCCAGCTTCTTGCGACCGAAGAAAATATTGGGCAAAGTAAGGCAGAAGCTGCGCGGCAGAGGATTAAGCTGATAAATGCCGCTGTGGAAACGGTTGTTCATAAAGAGATGGCAATAAAGGAAAACATCGGCTTTATGCTCCGGGGCTGTAATGTGGTTCTGGACTGTTTGGACAACCTACAAACACGTTTTTTGCTGCAGGATTCCTGCCAACAACTCGGTATACCCCTGGTTCATGGAGCTATTGCACAGTTTTTTGGCCAGGTATCCACTATTATGCCGGGGGACCCCGGCTTCAAAGCTATTTATAAATTTTATGAAAAAGGAAAAGATAAGGGTATAGAAAGAGAACTGGGAAATCCCTCTACGACACCTGCCCTGGTTTCTGCCTGGCAGGTCCAGGAGGCAATAAAAGTCTTGTTAAGTAATGAGGCGACTTTACGCAATCGTCTGTTATTTATTGATACATTGCATGGGGGTACGGAAACTATTTTGCTGAATGAGGATGAAAAGAACGATGAGTGACGATAATGATAAGAAAAAGAAAAAGCAACTGGCAAAGAAAATAAAGGAAGAAATCGCCAGTGAACTCGGATTTGAAGATATTATTGCTAACAAAGGTTGGGCTAATCTTACATCGAGGGAAACCGGAAAAATTGGAGGTTATGTGGCAAAAAGGTTAAAGAAAGAAAAACAATAAACTTTTGGTTTTAGTAACAAAAGTGCTTAATAAGCATAAACGGTTTACAATAATTGCGGTTAAATTGCCCGGTGTCCCAGGCCAACGCATACCTCGTTTAAATGGAGAAGGCCTATGGCAAAGAATATCGCTACAGCAACATTGTCTCCTTTTCTGGCGATGCCGACTTTGCCGCCGACATTCAGCCCCATAGCTTTTGGCATCACCTGGGAAAGGGCTTCCCTGGTTGCGCCCGCAACCGCTCCTTCACCGAGATGTGTTTCGTCGACGATATTTTCTCTTTTAGCTGCAACAACAGCTCTTTCCATTACTTTTTGCAGCGAATTCAGGAATTCGCCCCCATAATCAACAGCTGTTGCTTTTATTCCTTCCCCAAGGTATTTTTCCTTAAGTTTTTTCTCCGCCTCCCTGCCGGGGCTCAGGGCAAGTTGCAATGCAGCTCGGGCTGCTATAACGCTTTCAACCCTGTTCATATATTTTCCTCCCCCTTACAGGCTCTTTCCAAAATTATACCATATTTCCCTGCATAATAAAATAAGAACCCACAATGACCTTTGCTTCCGGCTGTATCAGACCCTTTTTACAGCCTGTTACAGTCCTTTGACTGCAACAGACCGCATCAGAGAGCCTGATACAACCTTGACTCGATCAGTATAAATCCCCTTGGAAGCCGCTGACGATTTTCCGACCGTCAGCGACCTCATTGCCATATTGTGAAACTCCGTGTAACAAAAAATTTTTTTAATTTTTTATGGGAACTTATACTGATCTTTGCTCGACTGTGTTATGTCCTTGATGACCCCAGAATGGCCTTCCATGGTCATTCTGGAGCCAATGCAGAACATAACACAATCTTCCCGCCGGCTGTTATAGAGCCTTTATTGACCCTATAACAGCCTTTGGCCGGCTGCTGTAAAGCCATAAAGAGACCTTACAGCAACCTTGGCTCGGCCATTGTGGACCCTTATCACGGTTTTATTTTAACCAGTACTAGAGAATTTATGAACATTTATGTCTGGTAACTTATGGAAAAACAAAATTTAAAGTATAATTTAAAATATTTTATATTTTTTTAAAAAGAGCAGGATATTGCAAGGTTATAACGAATTACTAAAAATAGTGGAACAAGTAAAAACCTAACCTCCTACAAAATATTTTTAACAGGGGAGTGTAATCTCCTGTTTTTTTTGAAAAAAATAAAGCCGTATAATAACGGCTTTATTTTACAAAGATGTGATTTCCTATTTTAGTACAATATGGCCTGCAGCGTATCCAGTAGTTTGAGGTTTTTGCGGGATTATAGAATGATAATGCCCCACCCGTTGGATCGTTGCCATGTAGAGCTTCTTTAACTGCCTCATAGGCAATTTTGTCAGCCGGCAGGTTAATTTGACCGTTACCCACCGGGCAGTACTGGAAGCCGTGGTTGTATTCGTAGATAACATCCCCTATAGTATCGGGGTAGGCGGGGTTTTCTACCCTGTTTAAAACAGTTGCTGCAACTGCTACCTTGCCTTTATACGGTTCACCTTTTGCTTCAGCGTGTACCAGCCTGGCGAGCAGATCAATGTCCTGTGAATCGTAGTTTTTTATTTTATCCTCTGCTACTGGTTTTTTGCCATCAAGAAGTTCTGTGGAACCTATTTTATCATTTTTCTGTAACGCGTTAGTATTTTCAATAACCGATAATGCATTTAACGGTTTATCCAGAACAGCTTCTGTTTTTGCAGGGCAGTTCATAAAAAGGGAAATACAGGTGAACATTACCAGAAATGCCTTCATTTTATATTCCTCCCTTTTGCCTCCGGGGTTAGCTGACGGGTTCGGGCAGGGAAAGCCCTAAATTAATTCACCCCCAAATGGTTTCCCCGTACCCCCAGAAGGGGGATTCGGCCATTATTGCCGGCATTTTCGGCTGCCCGTAGTATAACAAAAACCTCTGCGTTGCTCAAACAGGCCTAAGCAGAGGATATATGCAATAATAAGTCTTACGGGGGATGAGTTTACATAAATCCTTAAAAGCCCCCTATACCCCCCAAAACTGGTAAAAAACTTTTTGATGGAAAAACATTACTGCTGGGATTTGTCCCGGTATTGTCAAGGATCTGTTGTAGCGTTGGTAAAAAGCAAGCCTCGGGTTTTTGCAAAATTATCCGGTATTACCGCGGGATATTTCTGTTACACTAGGTAATTGATGGGGATTTGTCTTGCTGGCTGTTTACTGTTTTCCGGTACATTTTTTCGTAATATTCCTTGATCATTCTCTCAGAAGTAAAATAATCTTTTGCCATTTTTATACTTGCACGCATCATTTCGATCCACTTGGGGCGGTTTTGATAGTAAGTGGGTATAGCTTCATGAATAAGGATCTGGTAAAGCGCTTCCAGATCGCGCTCATCTTCGTCAGCATCTTCAAGGGATGTGTGGGGGTATTCGTCCAGCAGCCAGCCGCAAACCCCATGTTTTACGCCTTCCCCTACCCAGCCGTCCAGCACGCTTAAATTAAGAGCACCGTTTAAGGCTGCTTTCATCCCCGAGGTACCGCTTGCTTCGAGAGGGCGGCAGGGGTTGTTAAGCCATATATCGCAGCCCCGAACGATTAAGCGCGCTATCTTTTTATTGTAGTTTTCCAGGAAGATAACATTGTCCTTGAAGTGTCGGTCCATCTTAACCAGCTCTTTTATGATACTCTTGCCGATGTCATCTTCTGGATGCGCTTTACCGGAAAAAAGCAGTTGTAGTTTTCCTTCTTCAAGAACAGGGGAGATTACCGCAGTATTTCTAAAAATAAGGTCTGTCCTCTTATAAGCCGCTGCCCGCCGGGCAAACCCCACCACCAAAGCATCCGGGTTCATCCGCGAACCTGTTTTCTGATAGACAAAGTCTATTAATTCTTTTTTCAGTTTCATATGGGCCTCCCAGAGCCCGTTGCCTTGTTCATAGGCCTCATTTATCTCCGGTGCCTGCCAGGTGTTAACATGAACACCGTTAGTAATAGAGATGATTGGAGCCTTATTGTCAATGCCCTCCCACATCTTTCTTGCTGTGTAGCCGTGCATTTCGGACACGCCGTTGCTTATGTAGGATAGGCGTAAAGCTGCTGCGGTCATATTGAATGGATCGCCGCCTAATTTGAGCAGTTGCTCGTAACTTAAGGTGTTATTTGCCCCTAAACGGAAAAGCAAGTCGTAATTATGCTTTTCGTTGCCTGCCTCTACCGGGGTATGCGTAGTAAAGACCACCTGCCGGCGGGTCATCTCCCAGGCCTCTTCAAAAGAAAGGCCCATCTGTTCCATTTTTTCTCTAATCAGTTCCAGGCCGGCTAGTAAAGCGTGTCCTTCATTAAAATGGTAAACGTCAACATCAATGTTCATAGCCCGCAGTGCTCTGATACCGCCGATACCCAGGATTATTTCCTGGGTAATACGGTCCTCACTCCCTCCGGAGTAGAGCCTTGCCGTAAAGTTGCCGTGCTTTTTACCCGGTTTTCCGGCATCAAGTAGGTAAAGGGAAGCATTATTGAACTGATCGGTATGCCAGACCTTCAGTTCAACTTCATCACCGCCGATGGATACTGTAACTGTAACTCCTGTATCGTCCAGGAATTCATAGTTATAGTTGGGATAGATGTCGTAAGGATTTCCATCAGCATCTATGTATTGTTCGGTATAGTCCTGCCTCCAGAGTATTCCGATACCGATTACGGGCAGGTTAAGATCTTTTGCTGCTTTTAGGTAATCGCCTGCTAGCACTCCCAGCCCCCCGGCATAAATGGGGAGCTTTTCATGTAAGCAATATTCCATACAGAAGTAAGCAACTCGAGGGAAATATTTAGCTTCTTTTGTGTTATTCAAAGAAAAATCCCGTCTTTCCGGTCCTGTATTAGTTCTATTTGAGCTGGATTCCTTATTCCAGCTCTCTTGCTTCTGGACAGTTTACTTTAAATATAATCTCTACATAGCTTTTACAAATATACCGGCAATCATTCGCTTTCCCAAAACGGAAAAAGTTGACAATTTGTTTACCATTTGTTTATATGGGCTTTGCATTTCAGCGGTATATTAGAAGTGGGAAAGAAGATCTATTGTACGCTGGAAGATGTATTTAGGAGAGAAAAAACATGGAATATTTACGGAAGGTCAGAAGTAAAAGATTTAAGGAAATTGATGCGCTCAGAGGGTTAGCAGTGCTGATTATGGTGTTCAGCCACGCTTTACGCTGGGTTTATGCCGGTAATCCTGTTGACATTATCGGCTTATTTGGTGATCATACGCCGGGAGATATCGCGACGCCTATGTTTTATCTGGCAGCGGGTTTATCTTTGTATTATTCCATGCAAAGCCGTTTCATTAGGAATGCTGATCCGACAAGTATATGGAAAGATTACTCTGTTCGTATGGGAAAACTTTTTTTAATCGGCGTTGCTATGTCCTTCACTTGGGGGGTATTACAAGCGCAGGCAATTTCCCTTTTTCTGCTAATGTGGCTTATTCTATCTGCGGCCAGGATCTGCAATTTTAATCGATTGCGCTCTTTTTTCCCCGGCATTTTAGTGCTGGTTCTGACCTTGCACCTGCTGCTTTCCGAATGTTCTTTACCCTTCTTTTGGGAAAAACTGCTCGCGGGAAAGTTTCCCCTGTTCGCTATTATGTTTATAAATGCTGCCGGGTTTTATTATGCTCCTTACCTGCGTTCTCATTCCTTTTCTACCGATTGTACTGTGTTGGGGGCTGGTTCGATTGCAGCCGCCCTGCTACTGGCCGAAAACGGGACTGCCATCGAGCGTTATGGTGCATCAATTACTTTTCTTCTATTGGGAGTTGGTCTGAGTGTCTTTTTGCTCGGCATTTTCCATTCCAGATTATTTCAAAAAACATTTTTCTTTCGCTGTTTTACATTAGTTGGCAAGGATGCCTTATTTCTTTTTGTTTTCCACTATGCGGCCTTTTTCCTTCCTCTTTACTTCCTCGGTTTACAGGAGAAAATGTCCCCAGCGGGCGCTTTGATTTTTTCCATTGCTGTCGTGGTGGCGGTAATTATAACCGCCGTACTGCGCAGGAACAGTAATATAACGGTTTACAACCTTCTTGATATGATTTTCATTTCAATCTGGTCAACTGTGCTGTCTCCGATGCTCAGAAGTTCGGATTCCCTTACTCGTAGACAAATAGCTTGTCCTGAAGAGGCCGGTGCGCGGTTGGACAGGTAAAAAGAAAAAGAAAAGAAAAAGATTATGGCATGGTTCAACCCTAACGCGGGGTTAGGGGGTTATTAAGACATTAACCCTATATCTTCTCATGCATCATTCTTTTATTCTCTTTAGGCGAAACAGTATTTTAGAAAAACGAGCTTTTGGAAAAAAATCATAGGTATATTATTCTACAGAAAGCTGCCATAAACTACCAGAGGGTATGGCAGCTTTTTTTAGAATATATTACATATGCATTATCTTGTGCAAATTTTGAAAGGGGGGCAAGTCTTGGAAATTTCCCGCCACGCCCTTGTGATAGAAGATGATAATGATATTTGCGAGCTTGTGCGCATTGTCTTGAGAGCGGAAGATTTTAATGTGGATATTGCTTATGATGGCCAGGAAGGGTTGCAGATGGCCTTTGAAAAACAGTACAACTTGATTATTTTGGATTTGATGCTGCCCAAACTTGACGGCTGGGAAATTTGCCGCCGCCTGCGAGAAAATCCGGCTACGCGGGGTATTCCGATTATCATGCTTACTGCCAAGGGTGAAGAAGAAGACAAGGTTTTGGGCTTTGAAGTAGGAGCGGATGATTACATAACAAAACCCTTTCGTCCAAGGGAATTCCTGGCCAGAGTAAATGCGCTATTGAGGCGCAGCTTAAACTATAACCAGCCTGAAGAGGCGCTGACATTTGGGAAGCTGACCATTTACCCTCATAATTATCAGGTGGTTGTTGGGGATAGACAGATAAATCTAACACCGAAAGAATTTGAGCTGCTTGCTCTTCTCGCCCGTAATACAGGACGTGCTTTTAAGCGGGAGCAGCTGTTACAGATGGTTTGGGAGTATGATTACCCCGGCAGTACTAGAACTGTTGACGAACACGTAAAGAGAATCAGGCAAAAAATATCC
>DUQX01000116.1 GCA_012837615.1 Bacillota bacterium
CTTTTAAGCGGATCGCTTCCAGTTCCTCGAATCTGAGGGATTCCTCCTCTAGCTCCTTCAGGGGAACGCCTGCAGGCTTAAAATAGGTCAAATTAGGTAAGAAGGAAACTTTCCTTGATTTAGGGGGTCGCGGCATACCCTTTACACTTCCTTTTCGGTAATAAACCTGTTGCCTAATTATACTTAATAACAGCAGAAAGATCAAACCTTAAAGGCGGTAATTTAGCAGGAAAGGGGGGCTTTATAGCATAAGTGTTTACAAGAAAGAACCAGGCCTGTAGGAAAAAAGGCCTGGTTAAAATGTTTTACTTTACTAACCAAACAGCAGGGTTAATCCTTACTGCAGGGTTAACTTCAAAAAATAGCGGAAAAACAGCGGGTTACGTAGAAACGGCGTGTCGGTCTGCAAAAGTAGCCGGCAGGGTCAGGGATGCAAGGTGCTGAAACTGCCGGCTTTTTTGTATTTTGCTGTATTATTTTTATCTACAGTAATTCCGCTTTTTCTTCACTGCCGATCAGATCGTCTATTTCGATGATTCTGGCAAGCAGTTCTGCTTTTTCCGAGCCGGATGAAAGAACCAACTGGCGCAGAAGGTCTTCTCGCAGCTCATAAAGGTTGTTTAAAATTGTTGTCGGCATTTTTCCCCCTCCTTGGATTATTATTAATTACAAAAGGTTTGTTGATATTTGTATAATATTATTGTTTTCCAAAGAGGGGTAAAATATGCGAGTTGTGACAAGAAAATAAGATGCGAGAATTGCTTCAAAATATTTTCAAAAAGCCCCACTTCCGGATGAAAGGAAGCGGGGCGAATTAATAGTGCGCCAAGACATTAATGGAATTAAAGTACTGATGTCGGTATCTTTTATATTGTATATAGTTGTTATGATAATATAAAGTTAACTGTTAAGTTTTTCTTTTAATCCTTTACCGGCTTTAAAAACAGGTGCTATACTTGCAGGTATTTCGATTTTTTCTCCTGTCCCAGGTTTTCTTCCTTCTCTTTTTTCCCTTTTCCTGGTCAAAAATGTACCAAATCCCACCAGCTGAACTTTCTCTCCTTCTGCCAGCTTTTCTTCAACTGTTTCTATGAAACTGTTGATGAATTGTGAGGCCTGTTTTTGGGTCGCGCCGGTTTTTTGAGAGATTGCCTTTGCCAGTTCTACTTTTCCTGTTGTCATGCTCATAATCCCCTTTCAATATTCGCCCTTCCGGCAGAAAGGTAGGGCGGTTTTCGAATTAAGATTTTTAACTGTTTAATTTTTCCTTTAGTCTTTTTCCTGGCTTAAATGCCGGCGCTATGCTTGCTGGAATTATAATTTTTTCCCCGGTAGAAGGTTTTCTTCCTTCCCGGCTTTCTCTTTTTCTGGTTAGAAATGTGCCGAAACCTACTAACCGCACTTTGTCTCCTTCGATTAGTTTTTCTTCGATAGTTTCAATAAAAGCGTTGAGAAAATCTGAGGATTCCTTCTGTGTGATGCTTAGTTTTTGGGCAATAATTTTTACCAAATCCAATTTACCAATTGCCATAAAAAAACTCCTTTCAGCTTAATTTAGTAAGGATTGCCATTTTTGAAAGGGCTCTGTGAAACGCTTCCTGCTCCGTTTTACCGCTGGCTGTTGCCTGATGATAAACAGCATCCTGTTCGAAGTATTTTGAAAGCTCCAATTTAGCCGGGTTGAAACTCACGGTACAGGCAACGTACGAATCCTGTATTTCAAAGAGGATTTCATTAACAATTTCCTCTTTTAAAAGCAGATCCATGAGTTTTCTGGTGTTTGTATAGCTCGGTTTGTTGTCGTTTTTCATTTTATAAAGAACATATTCTAACAGTTCTTTTCCTGTATTAGTTTTTATATCTGCGTTATTCACCTGGTTTCCCCCTCTGGAAAGTTGATAAGCTAACTATTCCTATTTCGACAAAAGGTATTATTTTCCTTCATTATGGCCAAGCATCATGAAAATAATATTCTTTTAGGGGAATTATTTACTAATAGCCTTTAATATGATAGCCCGCGTCTACAAAAATAGTATCCCCTGTTATCCCCCGGGATAAATCGCTGCAGAGAAATAAGGCGGCGGAGCCTATCTCGCTGCCTTCAATATTTCTCTTCAGGGGAGCATTGTTGCGGACATCTGCCAGGAAACCAGTAAAGCCTTTTATCCCGCGGGCTGACAGGGTGTTTACCGGCCCGGGGGAAAGGGCGTTTACGCGTATGTTCTTTTCGCCAAGTTCGTAGGCCATGTAGCGGACGGCTGATTCCAGAGCCGCTTTGGCTACCCCCATAATGTTGTAGTTGGGTATTACGCGCTGGCTTCCGAGGTAAGTAAGCGTGACGATACTTCCGCCGTCTTTCATCAGGGGAATGGCAGGGCGCGTAACAGCGAGCAGGGAATAGACGCTAACCTCCATTGCAGTCTGGAAACCGCTGCGAGAAGTAGTAATAAATTCGTTTTCCAAATCCTCTCTGAGAGCATAAGCGATACTATGCACTATAAAATCAAGTTTTCCAAATTTTTGTCCTATTTCACTGTAGACGTTTTCAATTTCCCCATCATTTTGAACATTGCAGGGTAATAGCAGGGGAGAAGTCTTTAAGTGGTTGGCTACAAGTTTCTTTATCTTGGGCTCAAAGCGTTCACCCTGGTAAGTAATGGCTAAATTTGCTCCTGCCTCCGCGAGAGCTTTTGTAATATGCCAGGCAAGACTGTGCTGATTGGCAAGACCGAATATCACCCCAACTTTTCCTTCAAGCAATTAATGATCAACTCCCTAAAATGATTACACCGGCTCTACACGCAGACTATCTTCATTTTTCAACGCTAGAACTGTGTTTAGTATACCACTGAACCGTTTTTTTTCAAGTACAAATCTAATTTTTTATCCAAAATTGGTGAATTTATCCCTTAGTTCTCTTCTTAACAATTTGCCTGAGGAGCTTTTGGGGATTTCGTTTATTATTATTATTTGTTTGGGACACTTGAAGTCTGCCAATTGTTTTCTGCAGAAGGCCATTATCTCCTCTTCTTTTGCCTCTTGATTATCTTTTAATACAACAAAAGCCGCCACCTCTTCACCATAAAGCTCATCGTAAATACCAATACATGCCGCGTCTTTAACAGCCGGATATTTATAGAGCGTTTCCTCTATTTCCCGGGGGTAGATATTTTCCCCGCCGCGAATTATCATATCGTTTTTCCGGTCAATAACGAAAAAGTAACCGTCCTCGTCATAGTAGCCCAGATCGCCGCTGTGAAACCAGCCTCCCCGAAAGGCTTCTTGTGTAGCCTTTGGATTTTTATAGTACCCCTTTGTTATGTTTTCACCCCTGATAACAATTTCGCCAATTTCATGAGGGCCCAGGGGCCGGCCGTTTTCATCCACAATGTTCATCTCGTTACCCAGAGGCAGCCCGACCGAGCCAATTTTGCGGTAGCCGTCATTCTCTCCCAGCTTTAAGGCAGCGGGAGGCGGTAGGGGGTTAAAGGTTGAACGGCAGGTTGTCTCTGTCATCCCGTAACCTTCGATTACCGGGACTTTGTATGATTTTTCAAATTGCATCTGGACTTCAGCCGGGACAGGTGCAGAACCGCAGAAGACAATTTTCAGGCTGCTTTTCTCCTGTACATCCCGGGGGTTAACCCTGTTGAGCAGCATGGAGAGCATAGTCGCCACGGTGCCCACGTAGTTTACCTTGTACTGTTCGATTAACGGAAAGAATTTTTTTACGCTGAACTTTTGCGGGAGGACTATGCTTCCACCGTGGATCAGGGGTGTCATTACCGTAACAACCTGCCCGTTAACATGAAAAAACGGCATTACGCACATGGCGCGGTCGTTTTCTGTAAGGCGGTTCCAGCGTGCAATCCAGCGTGCATCAATAATCAGATTGTGATGCGTAAGCATTGCCCCTTTGGGTTTTCCGGTTGTGCCGGAGGTATAAACAATTTCCGCCACGTCGTCCGGTTTTGGCGGATTTTCCTGCACCTCCCGCAGCAATTGGGGTTGCTCTTCGGTGAGCGCCGTTTTGATGTTGAGCAGTTTAAATGATTCCGCGTTTAAATTTGTTTTCGGCTCATCCCAGGTGATGAGAAGGACTTCCTTTAGTTCCCGCAGTAGCTCTGTGGAAATATCCAGGTATTCTTCTGCTGTGATTAATGCTTTGCTGTCTGAATTGGATAGAATGAAGGCGATTTCTTCCTTTTTAAGATGCGTATTGAGCGGGCAGGCTACAGCACCCAGCTGCATAACACCAAAAAAGGACCATAAGAATTGGGGAGAATTGGGCAGCAGCAGCGCTATTTTATCTTCCTGGCGAATTCCCTGCTTCCATAAACAATTGCTTACTGCATTGACCTTTTGTAAAAAATCAATATATGAGTATTTCCTTCCTGTTTCAGCATCGATAAGAAAGGTTTTTGTAGCGTATTCCTGGCTTCTGGAAGCAAGCAGTTTGCGGATCGTGATTTTTTCTACAGCTGCTGTAAAATGTACCAGGTCAGCATTAAAGTTGGATTTCATTTTCTTATTCCTTTCGCTGCATTGATTTTAAATAACCTAATTCAAAAGATTAATTTTTTATATAATTTCGAGAATAACAGCCTGTTATCCTTTAAAAAAGAGGCGAAAACAAAGGAAAGAAGTAACTTTTTCGAGGTGCAGGAGTTGTTGAGTAAATGTAGAAAATAATATGTGAACAGGGTGTTACAAGCAATGTATTGCTTGTGCAGCTCATCATTTTCAACATCCTTTTGAAATAGACTCGCATATGCATGAATAATTTTTGGGGGGAGTTTTTGCGTTTGAATTTTACTTTATGCCGCAAAATTATGCAAAATGTTTCCAGGGTTATGGTGGGGAAATCCCGTTCACTTGAATTGTTGCTGACAGCCCTTCTTGCTGAGGGGCATGTCCTTTTGGAGGATGTGCCCGGGGTGGGTAAAACTCAGATGGCCAAATCTCTGGCAAAAAGCATCGGCGGAACTTTTAAGCGCGTACAGTTTACGCCGGATCTTTTGCCGGCGGATATTACCGGTTTCAACATCTATGACCAGCAGACGGGCCGTTTTAAATTCCAACCCGGCCCGCTTATGGCTAATGTTGTCCTGGCTGATGAGATCAACCGCACGATTCCCCGGACCCAGGCCAGCCTTCTGGAGAGCATGGAGGAGAGGCAGTTGACCGTTGACGGGGTTACCATGCCCCTGCCCTCACCTTTTTTTGTCCTTGCCACTCAAAATCCGATTGAACTGGAAGGGACCTTTCCCCTGCCGGAGGCACAACTGGACAGATTCTTGCTCTGTGTGGATCTGGGCTATCCCTCCAGGGACGAGGAGATCTTAATTTTAGAGCGCTTCCAGGAAGAAGATCCGATTTTAAACCTGGAAACGGTTGTGAGCCCCGGAGATATTTTACAGCTGCAAATGGCGCGGCGTAAAATCCTGGTATCACCTGAGGTAAGGGAATATATCGTGGACCTGGTTGCGGCTACGCGACAAAATAAATATTTAAGTTTCGGCGCTTCTCCGCGGAGTTCTATACATCTCATGCGGGCTGCACAGGCGCTTGCACTCCTGCGGGAGAGGAGCTATGTACTCCCTGATGATGTAAAATATCTGCTCAAACCTGTCCTGGCTCACCGCTTGATCCTTCAAACGGAAGAGCGCATCAGAGGGGTGGAAACTGCAACAATACTGGAAGAGATCGCCGGCAAGGTTCCGGTGCCCACTTCTCTGGATGAGGACAGGTGAGGTATTAATTATGGCGGATTTTGGACGGGAAGAAGAACAAAGACTGCCCAGCATTTTTGCCGATAGTTTTATTCAGTTTTTAGCCGGTCTGATTTTTTTTATTGCCCTGTTATACAGGCAGGAGGGGCTGATTTACCTGCTCCTTCTTGTCATGGTGATGATGTACGCTGCCAGATTGTGGTGCCGCCTGAGCCTTTCCGGTATTGAATGCCGGTTAAGGGTTGATAAGCTAAAAGTTTTTCCTTCCGAAAAAGTTATAATGAAGGCAGAAGTGGAAAACAGCAAATTTTTGCCGGTGTGGCTGCGGTTTGTTGTCCCGGTGGAAGGACTGCGCCCATCCTTTTCCGACGGAGAGTTGTGCGGGGAAAGCGGATTGCTCTGGAAACAGAAAGTTACCTGGGAATGGGAACTGACGGCTTTAAAACGCGGCTGCCACGAGCTGGGCCCGCCGTACGTCAAAGCGGGGGACCTTTTTGGCTTTTATCAAAGAAAAAAAGTATTCGCCCCCCTGCAAGTGGTTGTTTTTCCCCGGATCATTTCTATAAAAAATTTTTCCTCTCCCCTGAGGGATTTTTTGGGGACAAAAAGCTCAAAAGGTCCCGTGGAAGATCCCGTGTATCCTGTCGGTACCAGGGATTACCGCTATGGCCGGCCTGCCAGGCACATTCACTGGAAAAGCAGCGCACGTCACAACCGGCTGCAGGAGAAAATTTTTGAGCCTACCGCCTGGAGGAAAATATTGCTCGCTGTAGATGTGGCACATTTTGCCCGATTGGGACTTAAAGAAAACTTTGAGCGCGCTCTGGAGGTAGCGGCTTCCGTGGCGGTTTGGCTGGAGCAAGAGGGGGGCGCCATGGGAATTGTCTGCAGCGGAGCCCTGGCCGGGGGGAGGCCTGCAATTGTGCCGTTGTCCCGAAGCTCCCGGCAGCTTTCTGAGGTGCTGGAGGTGCTGGGCAGGCTTCAGTTAAAGCCCGCAGGCACTTTACAGGAAATGCTGCAGCATGGTGTGAATATATCCTGGGGTACCAGTGCTCTTTATTTTTGTCCGGAAATTGATGATACGGTTATCAGGGCGCGGGCGTTTTTCCAAGAACGTAAGTTGCCCCTTGCCTTTGTTGTAATCGGTAAAAAACCTGGTATTACTGAAATAAGCGGAAGCCAGGTTTTTCATCTGCAGCAGTTAAGCGGGGAAGAAGGTGCTGCGTATGAATAAGGGACGGAGCAGACTGCTGTTTTTTGTTGCCGGGTTAATGGAATTGAGCTGGATTTATGCCGTTGCCGTATTCCTCCTTGTTATATTGGATTCTCCGGTTTTTCCACTTTTGGAAGCGGCCGTTACATTTTTTACTGCCGCTGTAATCACTTCCCTTTACCGGGGGCGCGGGTGGCGGATAATACAGGCATTGGGCTTGCATCTCCTGGGTTTTTCAGCTACAGCGCTTGTGAACATATATGTGTTTTACGGCTGCACAGGGCCCTTTTTCAGCAGGAGCTGGGTGATCGGGTTATTTTGCCTGCCAAAACAGCCGCTGGAAGGGCTTGTCTTTGGACTGGTAATAGCCCTGTCTGCAGCTTTCTGGTTAGGCGGGTTTTTTTACGGGCTGCGCCCGGCTTCATATCAGGCTATAACATCCCGTTTTGATCTCGGTATAGCCGTATTCTTTTTTACCCTGCTAATCAGCGGCGGGGTTGGAATTGCATATCCTGCCGGGGATATATTGCTTCCCTTTTTCCTGTTCAGTATGTTCTCCATCGCCCTGGCACGCAACAGGGGGAGCGGCCGCAGGGAATACCTGGCGGGCTACCGCGGAGTTGGGCTGGTTCTTGTTTTTGCGGTTATCGTTATCGTCTTTACTGGAAGCGTTCTTCTTTTGTTCCTTCCATATTTAACGATGACTGCGAAAGTCGGATATGCGGCAATAAAAGGAATTACCAGTCCCCTGGGACCTGTATTCATAGCGATACTGCGTTTTATTTTTGGCCGGGGTTCTATCAGGCAAGGCGCGGGGGATTCCGGCTTAACAGGGGATGGTGGTATGGTATATATCGAACCTGTTGAAAAAAGCTGGTGGATGGAGATCCTGGAGAAGGTTCTCGCCTGGGGGGTGACAGGTCTGCTGCTGTTACTCGGGCTGTTTGTTGCGGGTTGGGGAATCCGGAACCTGTTGCGCTGGCTTTTGAGCAGGACGCCGGGGGAAGGAGAACGCCGCAGTATGCGGGAAGAGTTTTTCCTCTGGTTGGGGGCATGTCGGAACAGATGGCGGGTATTTTTTTCTTTTTTAAGAAGTTCTTTCTCACGCTCTTCGCCATGCCTGAGCCAGGTTGTTTTGTCCTTTCGTCTCCTTTTAGTATGGGGAAAAGTAAGCGGTATTCCCATAGCTCTATCCGAGACCCCTTTTGAATACGGGTTGCGCCTGGGAGGGCATTTCCCGAAATTAAAGAAAGAGATCGAATTGATTGTAGATCATTTTAATCGAGAAATTTATGGTAAAAAAACGCTGAAAGGGGAAGCCCTGGTTCAATTAAAGCATTCCTGGAGGAGGTTAAATAGCCCCTTGAACTGGCCAACCCGGTTCAAGGTGTGGTTTTTTCAGGGAAGGCTGAGTGCAGTTGTAGAACGTTCCCCAAAAAAGCCAGGATATTACGCGGAAAACAGCTAAAAAAAGAGCGAAGTTTTTAAAAAAAAATTGAAAAGTAGCAAGAGATGAAGGATTTTTTCCTTATTTGTCGAATGTACAATCGAAAATGTATATTTTAGTATATACATTTTCGTATATTTCTTTGTAATTACTCAGAGTTGCTTTCGGAGATGCTTAGCTTATGGTTTAATAGCTGTAACTGCTCAGCTATGCGCAAGATTGTCACCACGGCAAGATTGTAACCCTGGCGCAAGATTGTCATCCTGAGCGTTAGCGAAGGATCCTTGTCCTGAGAGGCGCGAAGGATCTTGCTCTTCACTACGTTCAGGGTGAAAGGTGCTGTGACTTTTCGCACACCTGACACCTGCCGTTCCCTAGGCCATTTTTGTGTTTGCTCTGAGCAGTTACTAATAACTTTTGCTAAATACCGGTTAGCGCTGGAGGTGGTAATATGCCCGTAGAAATGATTGGAATCAAGACTCTTTATGATATTTGTTTTTCTTTTCCTGAAAATTATGATGATTTTATGCTAGAGCTGATCGAGAAATCAACCAAACTGCTGGGGGCCAGCAGAATAGCCCTTATCTCCGGTGAAGGGGAACAGAGAAGATGCCTGGTGTCCCGGGGGTTCAGCGGGGAACGGGAGATTTATGAATGCATTAATCAAACCGGAAGTGGCAAAGAAAAAAATTGTTGTTTCTTATATCCTTTTTCAAATGGAACCCCTGGTTTGCTCTACCTCGAAAAAATAACCCCTTTTACTGAACTCGATAATCTTCTTTGCGGTATGTTTTCCCGGCGGGTTGAGGATATTATTGATCGCAAGTTGAAAGAAAAACAGCTTTGTCGGATAACCGATAATATGCTTGATATGATTAGCGAAATAGATGAAGAGGGCATTTACCGCTATGCTTCCCCGTCTTTTAAAAATGTGCTGGGTTATGAACCGGATGATTTACGGGGACAACCATTTATGGATTATGTTCATTCTAAAGATTATGCGCGGGTTGAAGCGGCGTTGAAAAAAGCGGTGAAAAATCGCACCATCAAGAGATTAGAGTACCGCTACAGGAATACGGCGGGGGATTACCTGTGGTTGGAATCTACCGGCAACGCATTGTTGGATAAAAGCGGACATTTTGTGGGGGCTGTTTTGGGGACAAGAAATATAACCGAGCGGAAACAGGCTGAGGATAAACTCAAGCAGTCTATAGAAAAGTTGAAAGGGGTTGTTGAGGGTGTTATCCAGGCCATGTCCTTAACAGTAGAAATAAGGGATCCGTATACCGCCGGGCACCAGAAAAGAGTTGCTATGCTTGCTTCTGCCATGGCAAGGGAAATGAATATTCCCGAAGATAAACTCGAAGGTATACGCCTGGCAGCGGCAATTCACGATATCGGGAAAATATACGTTCCTGCAGAATTCCTCAGCAAGCCCGGAGAAATGAGCGCTTTGGAGCTGAATATGATTCAAATGCATCCCCAGGTTGGCTATGAAATTCTCAAGGAGATCGATTTCCCATGGCCCATCGCAGATATTATACTGCAGCATCATGAGAGAATGGACCGTTCCGGGTATCCCTTTGGGCTTGGAGGGGATGAAATTCTTCTAGAAGCGAAAATTCTGGCTGTTGCCGATGTGGTTGAGGCCATGGCATCTCACAGGCCATACCGCCCTGCACTGGGGGTTGGAAAAGCCTTGGACGAAATTAAAAAGAATAGTGGGAAACTATACGATCCCCGTGCTGTTGAAGCGTGCCTGAAGGTGTTTTATGAGCAGGGGTTTTCATTTGACTGACCGCGGGGAGTTAAAATTTCACCTTATTTTACTATTAGAAAAAAATTCCTTTATTAGCGGTGCAGATAAAGAGGAATACTACTATCAAATAAAGATCGCAAAAAAATACTTAAAGATTATGCAAGTTAAGTAAGGATTGCGTTAAGATCGTGCACTGCTAAAGAAGGGGTTTTTTTATGTCCAATATTCGCAGCCATACAGCTTCAACTACAAGGCCCGTCGATTTCGCAGGGGAAAGACGGGCCTTTATGTACGGAAACGAAGTAGTTGTCCGCGCAGCGCTGGCGGCAAAAGCAGGATTTCTTTTCGGTTATCCCATTACGCCGCAGAATGAGATCATGCATTACTGGTCACGCCAGGCCCCGGCACAGGGAGGGAAATTTTTACAAACAGAGGATGAGCTTTCGGCTGGATTTGCAACGCTGGGCGGGATTATGGCCGGGGTTCGTTCGTTTTCGGCAACCGCAGGCCCCGGCACGGTGCTTTTCCAGGAACCGCTCTCCATGGCTGAAATGATGCGCATACCCATTGTGCTAATAGTACAACAACGGGGAGGGCCGTCTACAGCTACGGTTATATATTCACAGCAGGAAGTTTTTTTGGCGGTTTTTGGAGGGAACGGTGAAGGCTTGCGCGTTGTTTACTCGCCCGGAAGTCATCAGGAGATGTATGACTATACCATTAAGGCCTTTGATACAGCCTGGCGATATCGTTTCCCTACCCTGGTCCTTGGAGACGGGTACCAGGCGCAAATGAAGGAACCGGTAGTTCTCTACGACCCTTTAGAAAGGGGAATAGAGATCCAACCGGCGGTTCCCTTTGTCGGATGCGATGGTATACCGGGGGTGGAGAGGGAACCGGCCCATTGGCGCAATGCTTTTTCGGTGGAAGAAGAACTGTATGAAGCGTTGCAGCCGGTTATTCATGATTTTCAGCAAGCTGCCTCATTATTGGCCGAAAAGGAAGCAAGCGACCTGGAAGGGGCGGAGATAATCGTAACCGGTCACGGAATCGTGGGAAGAAGTGTCAGGGAGGCCGTTCGGGATTTGAGGGCAGACGGGGTGCCGGTCGGTTATTTCCGCCCGCTTACCCTCCGCCCCTTTCCTGCAGAGGATCTGAAAAAGATCCTCGACGCCTGTCCCAGGCTCCTTGTCGTTGAATCCGCCCAAGGGCAGCTGGCGAAGCTAATTCGTATCGCTATCGGCGGTGAGCTGAAGCGCGGCATCGAGATGTACCCGTATTTCCGGCCGGGTTTAGGTATAACGGCGGAAGAAATTGTCCGGGAGGTGCGGGCAATTCTTAACGGTGAACGCCGAGGCGAGGCTTTATCGGCAGAATCTCCCTTGTTGTAATAACATTTGCGAAAGGATTGATAACGGTGTCTGAACTTTCTATGCCCCGTTCCTGGCGCCGGGAGACAAAACCTCATAAGTTCTGCCCCGGTTGCGGTCACGGTTTAGTCTTAAAAGCCCTGGGGATGGCCATCGATCGCCTGGATATCGCTGAAAGAGTTCTTTTCGGCTGCGACATCGGATGCTCTCTTTTAGCCTGGGATTTTTTTAACTTCGATACCGTTCAGACTCATCACGGCAGGACGATACCTTTTATCGTGGGGGCAAAAAGGGCCCGGCCTCACCTGATTGGCATTGCTTATGTAGGTGATGGGGGCGGGTATGCCATTGGGGTGCAGCATTTAATTAACGCTGTTATGCGCAACGATCGAATACTTGTTGTTATTGTTAATAATACAACTTATGCCATGACAGGTGGGCAGATGGCTCCAACCAGCCTGCCCGGTCAGAAAACGGAAACATCTCCTGAGGGTCGTAAGGCTCATACTGAAGGATACCCTCTAAGGGGGCCGGAGATGGTGGCTTCATTTGCTGCCGAAGGGGC
>DUQX01000117.1 GCA_012837615.1 Bacillota bacterium
AAATTGATAACAGGGGGTTGGCCTGTCCTCAACCGGTGATCAATACAAAAAAAGCCCTGGACGAATTGCGTCAAAGGGGTATTGAAGAATTTATTCTTACGGTTATTGTTGATAATGAAGCTGCCAGGGAAAACGTTTCCCGCTTTGCAAAGGCAGCGGGTTGCAAAGTATCTATTCGTGAGAGGGACGGAGACTTCTTTGTTATCATTCAAAATTCTGAAAAAGAGGATGCCGGCGATAGCAATGCAGGAGAAAGACAACCGGAGCCGGGAGAACTTTGTTGCTGTGCAGGTGAGCCGGTAGAAGGCGGCTATACAGTTTTCCTCATTACATCTTCAACCCTTGGCCAGGGCAGCGAGGAATTGGGTAAATTATTGATGCGCAGTTTTATTTATACCCTTAAAGAAACTAAAATTTTGCCGTGCAAAATGCTTTTTCTTAACAGCGGTGTGTTTTTAACTACAGAAGGGAGCCCCGTTTTGGATGAGCTGAAACATTTGGCGGAAATGGGTGTTGAAGTATTTTCCTGCGGCACCTGCCTCGATTATTACGGGATTAAAGATAAATTAAAAGTAGGTTACGTTACCAACATGTACGACACGGTGGAAAACATTCGCTCTGCCTTCAAATGCATTACTCTTTAACCAGCAATTAATATAGCATGATTGCCATAGTATTTTGATACAACAAGAGGGATGTAGAAATCTTTATAGAAATAATAGCAAAGCGGCCAAAAAAAGCCGCTTTAAAAATAACTTTTAAATTGTATTATTAGCTGCCGCATAAAATAGCCTGGATAGGATCATCTGCGGGAAAAGCTAAAATATATCATGAAATATACCATCAGAAATTACCTAAAATTACCTTTAAAGAAGTTATTATGCGTTTGTCAGGGGCGGGATAACAATAAACTGTCCTGCAAAAATAATATCGGGATCGGTTATCTGTGGATTGGTAGCAATTAATTCATCGAGATCGGCCCCAAATTGTTGGGCAATGCCAAACAAGGTGTCTCCTTGCTGCACAATATAGACGGAACCTCCGGAAGGTGGCGGGGGAAGTTCGTCTTCAACGGGAATAAGGATAACTTGCCCCGGAAATATCAAGTTTGGGTCTTCAATTTCCGGATTGGCGTCGATAAGATCATTAAGATTTACCCCAAATTGTTGTGCAATAAGGGAGAGAGTATCGCCGGGCTGAACAACATAGTTAAAGCCCGGGGGAGGTATGGGTGGTGTAGTAGGCCCTGCGGGGATCGTAATAAACTGCCCGGGAAATATAATGTTAGGGTCGGCAATTTGAGGATTGGCAGCGACCAATTCATTGAAATTGACTCCAAATTGTTGGGCTATACTAAATAAGGTGTCCCCGGGTTGAATAATATAGGTGATTCCGGGAACGGCCGGCGGCAAATCCGGCAAGGGGATCCCGATGACCTGGCCGGCAAAAATTACATCCGGGTCGATTATTTGCGGGTTGGCATCTAGGATATCTTCAATAGTAATCCCGAAACGTATAGCGATAAGGAACAGTGTATCGCCGGGTTGAATAACATAGACCATTTTCTTCACTTCTTTCTTGTTGGTTTTTATTTATATATTATTCGTCTAAAAATGGTTAGTTACATTTATAAAAATGTATCACTAAAGCAAGGATAAAAGGGTGAGCCGATTTGGATTATAATAAAAAGATGAAAAAGTATATACATGAAAATAGCCTGGAAGCCCAACACCTGGAGTTTAGCGAATCTTGCCATACAGTTGAAGATGCTGCAAAGGCAGTGAATGGTTCGGTAAATGAGTTTGTAAAGAATATTTGTATGGCCGGTGAAAATGGCCAATTGATTGTTGCAATAATCAAAGGTGAAGATAGGGCGAGCACATCAAGGGTGGGCAAAGCTTTGAACATACCACGCCCACGTTTGGCGAATGAAGAAGAAATATTAAAAGGCACGGGATATCCGGCAGGGGGCGTTCCTTCTTTTGGATTTGATGCTATCTTCCTGATTGACCCTAGGGTTATGGAATTAACATATGTATATACGGGCGGCGGCTCCCCTAACTCGTTAATAAAAATTAGTGTTACAGAATTATTAAAGGCTAATAAGGGGAGGGTAGTGCGAATTAGGAAGTAATTTTTTGGAAAAGGAAATGTGGGGTATTCTTTTTTGTCCCGCAGTTTTCTTTTATTCGATTCATTCGACTGGTTTTTTCGGCAGTAAAAAAATAAAAGGGCTGCTTTTTTCTGATTCTAAGAAGAAGCAGCTTTTTTGCTTCAATACTATAAACTTAATCAAAACTAATCAAAAAAATGCCTATGAAAACGTGCATAATAAACCGTTATAATCAAGTTTTTAGCATCTCAGCCTTTAATAGTTGCAAATGTTTCTGTAACATTTATTAACAATCTGGCAACAAAATTTTAAGATCTCGTTAAAATTATTTAATAATTTTTTATTACTATATTATACAAGGAGGTGAGGGAATGGGTTCGACAGGTATTGTGCGAAAAATTGATAATCTTGGCCGATTAGTAATCCCTAAGGAGATCAGGAAAACCTTGCACATTCGCGATGGCGATTCTTTGGAAATTTTTGTGGATTGCGATGGTGAGGTTATCCTAAAAAAATACTCCTCTATCAGTGAACTTGGCGATTTTGCTAAAGAATATGCCGACTCTTTATACGAAGCTCTTGGACATATTACCTGTATTGCAGATCGGGATCAGATTATTGCCGTATCCGGCTGCCCTGGGAAGCAGTACCTTAATAAGCGCATAGCTGCGCTGGTTGAAGAAGTAATGGATGGAAGAAGGGCGGTGTTGATTAATCAGCCTGAACAGCATTCTTCCTGCATAATTATTGCGGATGAAGAAGGAAAGTGCAGATACACAGCGGAAGTTATAGCCCCCATAATAGTTGAAGGTGATCCGATTGGAGCGGTGATTATAGCTTCTAAAAAGCGGAATCCCGGATTTGGTGAACTGGAGTTCAAATCGGCTGTAACTGCTGCTTCTTTTTTGGCTAAACAGATGGAACAATAAAAGGATAACATATTAACACACCTTAACACAACGGTTTTTTTTGATATAGCTGAGGGGGAACTGGCTCTCAGCTTTTTTATTTCATCAAAATCTACAATTTGCTTATTAACGAATATCGAGCAAATCAGGCCAGCCCGGGGGATTTATAAAAAGATGCGCTATTTCCAAAGGCTTGTTTTCTTTTCTCAGTCGCCAATGTTATAATTTGCCAGTTTTTCATCATCTATTATTATGGTAATATAGATTAAGGTAGCAGAGGAGGGAAATTATGCCTGTTTTGGGGAAGATTCTGGTGGTGGATGATGACCAGAACGTACTTGAACTGGTAAAGCTTTATGGCGAAAGGGAAGGCTTTGATGTCATTGGGATTAGTAACGGTGAGCTGGTATTGCCTGCATTTGATCGGGAGAACCCTGATGTTGTAATACTGGATATTATGCTGCCGGGTGTGGATGGACTCACCCTCTGTCGTAATTTAAGGGAGATCCGCATGATCCCCATCATCATGCTTACGGCCAAAGGAGAAGAAGCGGACCGCGTTCTGGGTTTGGAAATGGGAGCAGATGATTATGTTTCCAAACCTTTCAGCCCCAGGGAGTTAATAGCCAGAATCAAGGCAGTACTGCGCCGTACCCAACCGCTTGATATGGCAACGAACTGGAAATTAAAATACCCTGGGTTGGAAATCCAGGCCGATACCAGAAGAGTTCTGGTTGATGGTGAGGAAATAGAGGTAACTCCCAGGGAATTTGATTTGCTCTATTACCTGGCACAGAACCCCCGGAAGGTTTTTTCCAGGGATAAACTTTTAACTGCAGTCTGGGGGTATGATTACTTCGGTGATCAACGTACAGTAGATGTGCATATTCGCCGGCTGAGGACGAAACTTACACCCTTACCCCATGAATATCTGACAACTGTCTGGGGTGTAGGTTACCAGTTTACACCTCCAGTAAAAGGAGGAGAGACTACTTCGTGAATATTGACCTCCGGCAGGGTAGGGAAAAACTTCAGCTGGCAATCCGCACTGTACATGGCTTCTCATTTATGCTCAGCCGCTTGTTGCGGGAACAATTTAATAAGAATATTTATACCAGGATATTATTTACAAATGTAACGGCTTTTGTCGTTGGGCTCATCGCACTGATGATGTTTTCCAGCTTTGTGGTGAGGCAGGTCACTTATAATCAAGCCCAGGAGGAGCTATTGCGCAAAGCTAAACGGGTAAATTATGCTTTGTCACAGGAAAGCGGCGTTATAGATATTGCTGCTAATGGAGAAGCAGGTGGCCAGAAGCAGAGCAGACAAGATTTGCTGAAATTTCTCTCTGATATCTTTGATGCCAGAATAACGATTTTTGATCTCGAAGGCAGCATAATAAGCACCTCTGCTGAGCAGGAATTGGTTCCCGGAAGTAAAGTTGAGGAAAAATTTCTTGAGTTATTCAACAGGGGTGAAACTACAATTACTAGAATAGTTGATCGGGAAACTGGCCAACTCACCTTTGTAGCGGTTGTTCCAATGGGCAACAACAAAGACATCATGGAAAACGCTATCTTGCTGGAAACCAAACCATCCAACCTTGACCTTTCAATAAATAAAGTGCGTTTGTACCAGGTTATCGGAGGAATGGTTATCCTGGTTATTCTAATTATAATTTCAGTTTACCTGGCGATGCATATCTCCAGGCCTATTTCCAGTTTGGCTACTACCGTGGCGGAGATCAGCAGGGGTAGTGGCGCTTTGAGTGTTGAAGATCAGTCCTTTGATGAAATAAACACGCTTGCTGTACAGCTCAATAAAATGGCGCTGAGATTGCAGAAAATACAGGCTGAAAGCAGCAGGATGGAAGAGGATAGATCGCGGTTGTTTGCGGAGATATCACACGAGTTACGCACTCCGCTGACAGCTGTTCAGGGTTTTGTAGAGGCGATTCGTGACGGTATGGTTCAGGACAAGGCGATACTGGAGAGGTATTTAGATACTATTTATACCCAGACGGTCCATATAAGCAGGCTCGTAGATGACATACTGGCATTAAGCCGCTTGGAGAGCGGGACTATTACCGTGGAAAAACTGCCTGTGGACTTAAATGTTCTTGTCCAGGGGGTAGTAACTTCCCTGGAGGCCGTTGCAAATAGCAAAAAAACCTCGCTCCTCTTTGAGAAGAGAGCAGAAACTGCCATTGTAATGGGGGATGTTGACCGCATGGAACAGATTATCAGGAATTTGCTAAAAAACTCCATTAGGGCTACGGAAAACGGCATTATCAGGGTTAATGTGGAGACCCGGCAGGACGAAGTATGGCTTACAATTGAAGATACCGGTGTTGGCATTCCGCCCGATGACCTGCCGCACATCTGGGATAGGTTTTATCAGGTAAAGAACCAGCGGGGCAATTGTGATCAGGAAAAGGGTACAGGCCTGGGGCTTGTGATCGCAAAAAAGCTGGTCCAGTTACAGGGCGGCAGAATAAATGTTGCAAGCCAGCTGGGGAAGGGAACAACTTTTAGTATTAGTTTTCCCTCATATCCCCAAAAATAACCGTGAGGAAAATACAAGCTTGCTTGAAAAAGAATCATAAGGGAACCAGAATATGGTTCCCTTGCTTATATCGGGCAGTTTATGCTTGAAAATATTTAAATAATAGATTATTATTATCAGGAGGCTGTTAAAGATTTTTTTTCAGTTTGGGGAGAGGATGTGAAGGGATGTCTCTTGATCAACAAAGAAAATTTTGGATAATTTTTTTCACGGTTCTTGTTCTGTCGGCCTTTATCGTGCCTTTTATTTTTTTTACCGATCTGCCCAAAGTATACGGTGCCTTCCTCTTCTGGAATATTTTTGCGATCATAGCGATACTCAGTATGCTGATTATAACGAGACAATGGAGGGATTGACGAATTGAATGCGGCAACTATATATACCGCTATAGCGCTGTATTTTGTTTTTGGCACCGTTGTTGCTATGCTGGCCCGCCGCGGCATGGGTAAAGGTGTAGCAGATTTTTTCCTTGCTAACAGGGCAATTGGAGGGTTCGTAGCTGCTCTTACCTACAGCGCTACTACTTATAGCGCTTTTATGCTTGTAGGCCTGGCCGGTTTTACATATCTAGGCGGTGTGGGTGCCCTGGGTTTTGAGTTAATCTACTTGTCCGGCCTTGTTTTGGTAGCTTTTTTTGGGCCCCGTTTCTGGTTAGCCGGTAAAAAATATAACTATATTACCCCGTCAGAAATGCTGGGAGATCGTTATCAGAGCAATGCGCTGGCGGTTATTTCTGCTATTGCGTCAGTAATTTTTCTCATTCCATACAGTGCAGTACAGCTTATAGGCATCGGAACTCTTTTGGAAGGCCTTTCGGGAGGGGCTATTCCTTTTATAGCCGGTTTAGTTATTGCAATAATCTTTACCGTTACTTGGGCATGGATGGGAGGCATGCGGTCTGTAGCCTGGACGGATTCGTTGCAGGCCTTGGTAATGATTGTCGTAGCTACTGTATCGGTTATTTTGATTGTTTATCGAGGTTTTGGCGGTATTGGGAATATGTTTGTCGCGCTGGAAACCCAGTACCCCGCCTGGTTAACCGTTCCCGGTCCCGGCTTCTTTAATGCCAAGAACTTTGTGGGGTTAAGTTTGCCCTGGTTCTTTTTTTGTCTTTCCAATCCACAGGTTAGCCAGCGCCTTTTTATACCAAAATCCTTAGGAAATATGAGGACCATGGTAATGGGTTTTTTGGTTTTTGGATTTATTTATACTTTGATTTCTATTATCTGGGGCTTTTCCGCCCGTTTGCTGCTTCCCGACCTTGCCGTAGCCGATGATGCAACACCTTACCTGCTGGCCTTAGATATAATACCAAATGTAGTAGCCCTCTTTGTTTTGCTTGGTATTACCGCAGCGGCCATCTCTACAGTGAATTCAATAATCCTTACGCTTTCTTCCATGGTTTCCAGGGATATCATTAAAAAGATCAATCCCGGTTGTGATGAAAATTATGAGCTTGCAGCGGGTAAGGTTTTTATTCCTTTATTTGCTATAGCGATTTACTTTTTTGCCAGCTTGCGCCTGGGGCTTATCGCTGTTTTGTCGGTGGCATCCTCAGCGGGTCTTCTAGTGATGGTCCCCTCCCTCATAGGTACTTTTTTTTGGAAAAGGGGCACAGCGGCCGGAGCAATTACCAGTATAATCGTTGGCGGCGTAATAGCCGCTTACTTTCAGTTTGGCGGGGTTCAGCCGTTGGGTTGGGGGCCGGGAATATGGAGCGGTATCGTAGCTTTAGTTCTTTTTGTAGTAATAAGCCTCTTAACAGAACCTCCACGTGAGAGGGCAGAGGATTTTCTCGCTTATATAAACGGTGCTTTAAAAGATAAAAACGCTATCTAATTAAATTTAATGTCATTGTGCTTATTGGCAATATTTTTGCGCGGCGTTGTACATAACTCCACAAGGCATGGACAATGTTAAAGTGTTGACCACATTCCCAAAACTAAAGGCCGAGGAGCAATAATTCTAAAATTTCGGTAGTAAACCGTTTTTTTATTAACATATTCAAAAACAAGCAGCTTCCTAAATATTAGCCGTTTGTTGCTATTATAAATCTAAGAATCGATACTAAGCAATTTGTGAATTAACTTAAACAGATTTGACAATTTTTTGGAGCGCCGGTAGGTTCTATTTGCTTGCAGGATATGGTAAAATGTAATATAGATTATTGCGAAATATCTTGAGGATGAATAGGATGAATATAAGTAATAAGTCCTGTACTTTGGAAGGTTCTTTTCTTAGGGTCACGAATTAAAAAAATCATGAAAAAGAGTTTGGGGGCTTTGTTGTGAGTAAATACGTGTGTATATTATTGTTATTTATATTCATTGCTAGTAACCCTGTTACGGTGCTTGCAGGGGAGGTAAAGGTTGAAGTTGATGGTAAAACAATTAAGTTTAATAATTCTCCGCTTATAGAGGAGATGCGCATATTGGTGCCTATGCGTGATTTTTTTTCAGCTATGGGGGCGGAAATTTTCTGGAACAGTAAAATTAAAACTGTATGTGCTGTGACTGATAAGATAAGGGTTAACATACCCGTCGGGAGTTATCTGCCTACGGTCAATGATGTGCCGGTGCCTATTGACGTGCCGGCCGTGATTGTCGATGGCCGCGTTTATATTCCCTTGCGTTTTGCTGCCGAGTCTCTGGGCGGCAGGGTAAGCTGGGATGCAGATAACGGCAGGGTTATTATACAAACCTATAAAAGGGTGTATGAATCCAGAGGAGAACCCCGGAATAATTCTGAAGGTACTTACATTGAAAAAATTGATATTAACACAGCGGATGCAAAGAGGCTGGAAGGGATCGATGGGGTAAGCCCCGAGATAGCTGAAGAAATCCTGGCTTATCGAAATGCTCATGGTTTTTACAGCAGCTTTGAAGAAATTAGTAGCTTACCATCAATAAACGATGCATTATATAAAAAGTTAAGAGAAAGCGTGTTTATTATCTATAAAGAAAAAGGACAGGGCTGCTATTATGGGGATGAGTTTCATGGGAGCAGGACATCCAGCGGAGAGGTTTATGATAGAAACTTGTATACCGCTGCCCATCGCACTCTCCCGTTCGGAACCAAGGTCAAGGTATCTTTTCCAAAAACCGGCCGTAGCGTTTGGGTACGTATCAACGACCGGGGGCCCCATGTATCCGGCCGTATTATTGATATTTCAAGAAGCGCAGCCAATGCTATCGGCTTGACGCCTTACGGTATTGGGCAGCTTGAGCTGGAGGCTATAATTGAGGGTTAGTACATTTTTTTTTATTTTGTAGCATTAAACGCTTAAGAAGTGCTGGTAATAGCATAAGTTAGTACCGGTTTATTTGTTTCTATAATATTTTAGCATCCAAGTATAAGCGATATAAGCTGGAGGTTATAGTATAGAATGCAGCCTTCTTCTATTGTAAAAACGATCGACGATATTTTCCATCCAAGCTCTATCGCAGTGGTTGGAGCGTCACAGGAGGAAAGCTCTTTTGGCCATCAGTATCTGCAAGTTTTGGTAGAATCAGGCTATCAGGGCAGGTTATATCCGGTTAATCCCCGGGAGAAGGAAATACTCGGGATTCGGGTATACCCTTCACTAAATGATATTCCGGGAAAGGTTGATTATGTTATTTGCTGCATTAACGCCAGGCTTGTTTTAGATTTGCTTGCCCAGTGTGCGCGGAAAAATGTTAGGGCGGTGCACCTTTTTACCGGAAAATTGAGCGAGACGGGAGACGAAAAGGCTTATCATCTTGAAGAGGATATTAAAAAACAAGCCCGAGATTTAGGGATAAACTTAATAGGCCCCAACTGCATGGGTATCTACTATCCCGGGGAACGGATCAGTTTTAATCATGATCTTTGCATGGAGCCGGGCTCTGTCGGGGCAATAGTACAAAGCGGCGGGCTGGCCGGTGAGATTGTGAGGCTGTCCGCCTTGCGGGGAGTTCGTTTCAGCAAGGTTGTCAGTTATGGGAACGCGGCAGACCTCAGTGAAACCGATTTTCTGGAGTACTTTTTGTGGGACAACGCTACAAAAATTATTTTAATGTATCTTGAAGGTATCAAAAATGGCCGAAGATTTTTTAACGTGTTGCGCCGGGTAACACAAACAAAACCCGTAATTGTTTTAAAAGGGGGGAGAAGTAGAGCCGGAATTAAATCCGTTGCTTCACATACCGCTTCTATAGCCGGATCAATAAATACCTGGCAGGTGGTGCTACGACAGGCCAGAGCAATTCAGGCCAACAGTTTAAACGAACTGATCGATCTATGTGTTGCATTCAATTATCTCCCCCCGATAACCGGCAAGCGGGTAGGAGTTGTAGGGGGGGGTGGAGGAAAAAGCGTTCTTGCCGGCGATGAGTATGAGGAAGCCGGTCTTGAGGTTGCGCCCATTCCCGATGAAATTATGCAGCTTTTAGAAAAGAAGAACCCCAGAGTAACCCGTTGGCTCGTTAATCCTGTCGATGTTTCGATTTTAGCCAGTTTAAATATTGAATCAGCTGAAATATTAAGCTTAATGGCCCGTTCTCATTATTATGATCTGCTGAGCATCAACTCTTCCGAGGATTCGTTGTTTAATAAGGATGAATGGATTAATTTCCTACAAAGCAATATGGATGAAGGTATAAAGATTCATAGAGAGGGGCTTAAGCCCGTTATTGCCGTTGTGGGAAATCCCGAAATTGGAATCAGTCAGTTGGAAAACTACCGCTGGCGGGCTCTTTTCCGATTGCGCGAGCAATTGATCCGTGAAGGTATCGCCGTTTTCTCCAGCTCCGGGCAGGCGGCGGAAGCAATACGTAAGCTGGTGGATTATTATAGCTATCGGGAAAGTAAAGGGGGGCTATAAAATGCTTTTTTCGATTGAGGAAGCAAAAGCCCGGGGTTTAAAAAATCTTACTGAATTTGAGGCCAAGGAAATATTGAAAGCAGCAGGGATACCTGTGGTAAAAACACTTCTTGCAAGGTCAAAAAAGGAAGCACAGCAATTTGCTGCTAGTATTGGTTATCCGGTGGCAATGAAGATCAGCTCTCGAGAACTGCTGCATAAAACAGAAGCCGGCGGGGTATCACTGGATCTTAACGGTGCGGAAGAGGTTGGCCTTGCCTATGATCGTATGCTAAAAAACATAATGACAAAATATCCTTGCTCTACTATAGAAGGTGTGACAATTCAGCCGATGATCAGCAAAGGAGTAGAAGTGGTTATCGGTGTTACCCTGGATCCCCAGTTCGGGCCGATGGTTATGTTTGGTTTGGGTGGAATATTTGTCGAGATATTAAAGGATGTATCTTTTCGCATTGTCCCATTAACTGAAGAAGATGCTTATGAGATGATTTATGATATCAGGGGGCGTTCGCTACTGGAAGGTGTAAGAGGAGCGGAGCCGGTAAAAATTGAAGCGCTGGCGGAGATACTCCTTAAGCTGTCCCGGTTTGTTGAAGCAAACCAGGAGATCAAAGAACTGGATATCAACCCTCTTTTGGCGGACAGCCGGGGAAGCGTTGCTGTAGATGCGCGTATAATACTAAAATAGTGCCATTTTATATAAGACAAGCAACTGTTAAAATGTAATAGGAAAATTATTGCAGGGGATAATATGAAAAGGCCCTAATTGAAAAAAGAATGGGAGTGTTATTGTGAAAGAAATTGTGCTTATTGAGCCCAAAACTAAAAGAGGACACGTTTATAGCATGGTGCGTATGCCACGCCTGGGCCTTCCTTTGCTGGGGACACAGTTAAAAGCTGAGGGATATAAGGTATCGATATATATGGCGACGCTGGATTCCCTGCCCTGGAACAAAATTTTGGAAGCCGATCTCGTGGGGATTTCAACTACTACTTCTACCAGTTACGATGCCTATCGTATTGCGAGTCATCTGCGCGCTTATAATATTCCTGTTGTTATCGGTGGTATTCATGCGACCTTTTTACCTGATGAAGCTTTACAGTACGGGGATTATGTGGTAAGGGGAGAAGCAGATTACACTTTTCTTCCACTTGTGCGGGCGCTGAAAGAAGGTAAATTACCCAGAGATATTCCGGGAGTTTCTTACTGGGATAATGGAGTACCGGTGCATAACCCTGCCCAGGATTACTGGGTGGAGATGGATGATCTTCCCATCCCCGACTTGAGTCTTTTTGTACAGGGAAAACCAGGAGGCGCTATTCCGGTGATGACTTCCCGCGGATGTCCCTTTAATTGTATTTTTTGCAGTGTTACCCCGATGTTTGGAAGGGGTTATCGCTACCGTAAGACGGAAAGCGTGCTGGAGGAGCTTTCCCTTTATCGGGGCCAGCATGTATTTTTTTGTGATGATCATTTTGCGGCTAACCCGAAACGCACCAAAGAGCTACTGCGGGGAATGCTGGATAGAAAAATTAACCTAAAAGGGTGGGGCGCCCAGGTTCGTGTTGATGCAGCCAGAGACGAAGAATTTTTAGAGCTGATGAGGCTTACCCGGGGGAATATCGCTTATATAGGTTTGGAATCAATTAATCCTGCTACACTTGAAGCATATAACAAACAACAAAGCTTAGATGACATCGAGGAAAGTATTCGGCGTTTTCACGATTACGGTGTAAGGATACATGGTATGTTTGTTTTTGGCAGCGATAGCGACACTGTGCAGACGATCAGGGATACAGTGGATTTTGCTCTTAAAATGCGTATTGACAGCGTCCAGTTTTTAATGCTGACTCCTTTGCCGGGAACACCCCTGTTTAAACAACTGGAAACTGGGGGGCGCCTTCTAACTAGAGACTGGGAACTTTATGACGGCCATCATGCTGTTTTTCAGCCTGCGCTGATGTCTCCCGAGCAGCTCCAGGAGGAGACTTACAATGCATTTAAGCGGTTTTATTCAATGTCGCATGTTTTCCAAAATACGATGTTGACAGGTTGGGGTTCTTCCCTGTACCGTGGTGTGGGCTGGTGGCTGGTGAAGCGTTTCGAAAAACAAAACCGCTGGTACGATCAAATTCTGGAACGCTTACAAAATAAAAGCAACCGTTCAGTGCCTCTCCTTTACCGCCGAATTCCAATTTTTCAGGAAGGAAAGATAAAGGGAGAAGCTATTAATCATTTAAAGATTTATGTATCGGAAAGCAATGGTGTTTTTTATCTGCGCCTGCGGGGTCTATTAAACCATCTTACATTGAGGGAGTTGAACCGGACAATAAAAGGCTTGGTACCTAAACCCTGTTTGCATCTCGTAATTAATACCGAGGGGTTGTCTTTTTCCGAAAAAACATCCCGTGCTTTCGCTCGCTTTTTAGAGCGCCTTGGGAGACGTGTTAGCCGGGTTCAACTGATATACCGAGAAGAAGATGTCCGGCATTCTTTTATGAAAAAGAAGTTTCTTAAAATCCCACGTTTTGAACTGCTTCCAAACAGGGATAGATAGGCAGTGTATTGCCTAAAATTATTTATTATAAACAGATTTTGCTAAGAGCCATAGTGCTCTTTTTTTATCTTTTTCTTCGCTTTCGCTTCTCTTCACTGCCAAGGTTTTCATCATGTTGCAAGAATATGTTGATAAAACAGTGGATATTATTTGTAGAAAAAGTAGCGAAAGACTTAAAGAAAGCAGGATTTTGCATAATTGAATGGAAATATAATCAGAGTAGAATATTAAGGAGAGAGCGAACAATTGCATCCTGGTGATATTCATGAAGGATCTTTATTAAAAATACGGCCCCATTCTGAACTTTACAGGGGAGAATACAAGACAAAAATTTTACATCTGGGTGATAAAACTTGGCTTATTGCGATGCCGGAAGAGAAAGGTAGGTTTATCCCTTTACCGGTTGGAACTGTGATAGATGTAAAATTTTTGCATGAACAGCGACCTTATTTTCAATCAGAGATTGTTGCCAGGAGTTTTACCGGTGGGCGGAACCTTACTATTACCGCTCCAGGTTCTATTTCCCGTGCAGGCAGAAAGGTTAAGGGACATTCAGGAAAGGAAAAAAGAAGCAGAGTAATTGCTTTTAGCAGCGGTAAAGGGGGGGTCGGTAAAAGCACCATTATTTTGAATGTGGCGCTTGCCTTACAAATACTCGGGAAAAAGACCTGTATTATTGATGCAGATCTGGGTACTGCCAATATCGATATTCTTCTGCAGCTTGAAGCTCCTTATAATCTTTACCATCTCATCGAGGGGCAGAGGGAAATAGAAGAAATAATTGTATGCGGACCGCAGGGCTTGCTTCTTGTCCCGGGTGGTTCCGGGCTTGAAGTGCTTGCAAATTTGAGGGAATGGCAGTTTAGCAGGCTAATAACAGCCTTTAATAAACTGGAAAGTATTGTTGATTATTTGCTTCTCGATACAGGGGCAGGCGTCTCTCGCAATGTAACTAATTTCCTGTTGGCTGCAGACGAAATTGTATTGATTGCTACTCCGGATCCGCACGCAATAATGGATGTTTATTCCTTAATTAAAATACTGAAGAACTATGAAGTTACCAGCGCTATTAAATTGATTGTGAATATGACCGAAAAGGAAGAGGAAGCTTATCAGGTGTGGAATGTCATTAGCGCTGCTTCCAGGGAGTTTCTTGGCTTGCCGGTGGAGTATTTAGGGCTCATTCCTTTTAGCAATGTTATTGCCCTATCCGTAAAAAAGCAGGAACCCTTTTTTCTCTCTTATCCAAAACACAAAGTATCTACAAATATCTTAAAGATAACCAGATTGTTGGCAGGAATATCCTTGGAAAAGGAAGAAAGGGATTCTTTACCTTTTATTTATAGGCTCAGGAATATTTTTCTCCGCAACAATAATATACCCGCATCTTGAACTTTTCCAAACTTTTGCCTTTCAAAGTCAGGGGGCATACCGTCATTAAGCATCGGGGCGCCCCCTGTAAAAAAGCTAAACAAAACTGTACGTAAATAGAACCCCATTGAGCAAGTTAACTCAAATTGTCGCGAACGCCATATTATATGTTAGTCTGTTGTACAACCTGTTCATCAAGAATTCTAGGCACTTTATACCAGCCATTTTGATTCATGATTTGAAAGATTCTATAGTGATCGTTCAAATGCTGATTATGAAAATCTATAAAGGTTTGACGCAAGCCCGGATCTTGAGATTCGAGTATGGCCATCATATATCTTTCGGACATATGTTTTACGCCTGTTAATATATCGTCAGCGAAATCCTTATCCGTAAATTGTTGCATTTGCTGCATTTTATAACCTCCTATGTTTTTAACAAAATTACAGACCTTTAGGAAAGCAGATGGCTTCCACCGGCTTGTTGTAATAACGAGGAAAGCCTGTTTGCTCTTTCCTGGCTTTGTGTACTCATCTGGCTGATTATGTTCCTTAAGTTTGCATCCTGAACCTGGCTTGCGTATGCGTTTAACTTTTTGGAACACAGTGACTCTCCCCGATATTGTTCATAAATTGAAATGTACTCCGCTTTGCCGATATTTTTTATGTTGGTTCTTACCTGCTGCATTTTATCCCTCCTTTTCCTAGACTGCGTTTTTAGCTTATCCCCATTTCTTGCATTTATACGATTTGTGTAGAAAGAAAATATTTTGCGCTAAAATATTACTAAGTAATAGTAAGAGGATTATTTTTATAAAGAGCGAACAATATGTAATAAACTACATCTGTGCTGTAGACAGGATTTTGGCCTTATAGTATAATACTTCTAATTTATGCAGGTGTTTTTGGAGGTCTTCCATGAAGAAATTTTATATTTATGACACAACATTAAGAGATGGAGCCCAAAGAGAAGGCATTTCTTTTTCTGTAAGCGATAAATTGGAGATAGTAAAGTTGCTGGATTCTTTGGGTGTAGATTACATCGAAGGCGGATGGCCGGGTTCCAATCCCAAAGATATCGAGTTTTTTGACCGTTTAAAAGGCTTAACTTTGAAACATGCTAAAGTATCTGCTTTCGGTAGCACCAGGCGTGCTCATATTGATGTGGATGCGGATGAAAACATTAAAGCAATACTGGAGGCAAAAACACCCGCAGTTGCAATCGTGGGGAAGAGCTGGGATTTTCATGTTACTCAAGCCCTCGGAACCACGCTGGAAGAAAATCTGAGCATGATCGCCGATACTGTTGCTTATTTAAAGGAGAAGGGTTTGGAGGTTATTTTTGATGCGGAGCACTTTTTTGACGGCTTTTTTAACAATCCTGATTATGCTCTCCAAACTATTAGGACTGCTGCGGAAAACGGCGCGGACGCTGTCGTATTGTGTGATACCAATGGGGGGACAATGCCGCTGGATGTAAAAAAGATCATTCAGAAGGTTAAAAAAGTCATTGATGCTCCTCTTGGTATTCATGCCCACAACGATTGTGGGATGGGAGTGGCAAATTCCATTATAGCCCTGCAAAGCGGGGCGGTCCATGTTCAGGGAACTATTAACGGATACGGGGAAAGATGCGGGAATGCGGATCTCTGCTGTGTAATACCCAATATGTATTTTAAACTAGGCATAAAAAAGTTTAAACCGGAGCAGTTAAAAGAATTAACGAGAATTTCAAAAGTTGTTGCCGAGCTGGCCAATATGATTCCCCTTGATGGTCAGCCATATGTCGGTAGAAATGCTTTTACTCATAAGGGCGGCATCCATGTGGATGCAGTGGTGAAGCATGCCAGTACCTATGAGCATGCCAATCCCGAAGAAGTGGGCAATAAACGTCGTATCCTGGTTTCGGAGTTATCCGGCAAGAGCAGTATTTTATCCAAGGCCAGGGAAGAAGAAATCCAATTGATTAAAAACTATCCCGAGGCTAAAGAAGTACTGCAGGCAATTAAAAAAATGGAGCATGAGGGATACCAATTTGAAGGGGCTGAGGGTTCTTTCGAGCTGCTAATCTGGAAAACATTGAAAACTTATAACCCTTTGTTTAAGCTGGAGGGATTTCGCGTAATATTGGATAAGGAGCGGCGCGGCAGCGATCTCTATATAGAAGCGACGATAAAACTAACAGTAGGTAATAGATCGGTTCATACCGTTGCTGAGGGCAACGGCCCGGTTAATGCTTTGGACAATGCTTTACGTAAAGCCCTGGAAGAGATTTACCCGGAGATAAAGAATATAAAGCTAATTGATTATAAGGTGCGGGTGCTCGATGGCAAAGATGGAACAGGGGCAAAGGTGCGGGTTTTAATTACCTCCCAGGACGGAAATAAAAGATGGGGAACAGTTGGCGTTTCGGAAAATATCATTGAGGCAAGCTGGGTCGCGTTGGTTGACAGTATCGAATATGGCCTGCTCTGCAAGCAAAGCCCGGCTGTGGATGATTTTAAAAAAGCTATCAACGATATAACCTGGGAAGAGGAGTATATTGAAAAAAATAGCAACCCCTCTTCTTCCAGAGGAATCTCCCTGTAAAGATGGTGGAACTGTACCCCGTCTGTGAAGCAGTATTATGAAGCAGTATTATGAAGAACGGTATTTTTGAATATGTTTCAATGTGTGGAGGAGGTAACATGAAACAGGAAATAAGTTTTTTATACGGTTTGGCAACTGCTATCGGGAGTATGCCGCATTATGATGTAGATGCTGCGCTTGAGCTGATAAAAGAAACGCTCAATTTTGGCCCACATTGGCCCCAGTTGCCGAAAGTCGGGAAAGAAGAAACTTTTGTCAGGCAATATTTGAGCCCTTTGTTCAGACTGGGAATGATAGATACAGGGAAGGGGGAGACCCCTTTTTTTTGTAACGAGTGCAATGACTGGCTGCAAAAAATGGAGCGCTTTTACAGTTTTTATCTTGATTGCGAAGTAGAAGGGGCACTAATAAATGATTCTTTTTCCAGCTTTGCTTTCCCGCAGGAGGCGGCAACGGGTTTTTATAAATTTTTAGAGGAAAAATGGGGAAAGTTATCTAGAAAACCTCTTTTTCTTAAAGGTCAGCTAAGCGGACCGCTTACCGTGGGCCTGCAGGTAAGTGCCGAAAACAATGTACCTGCCTTTTACAGGGATGACCTGCGGGATATAATCACCAAGACCCTGGCCTTAAATGCCCGGTACCAGGCGCGCCTTTTAAAAAAATTTTCTCTTCCGGTAGTAATTTTTATTGATGAACCGCAATTGCTTTCTTTCGGTCAGTCTGCTTATGTCGCGCTTTCCAGAGAACAGATTTCCAAGAGCATTGGTGAGGTTGTTTCAGCTATCAATGCCGAAGGTGCTTATGCCGGTGTTCATTGTTGTTCCGGGATAGACTGGTCGATCTTATTTGAATTGCCGCTGCAGATAGTGAGTTTTGATGCCTATTATTATTTTGAGTCAATGCTGGTTTACGGTAACGCAATTGATGATTTTTTAAAAAACGGAGGCTGTTTAGCCTGGGGCCTTGTACCGACATCAGAAGCTATTGAGAAGGAAAGTGCCCTCTCTTTAAAAGATAGATTTTTTAAAGGCATTGGACGCCTTTCACGAAGGGGAGTTAAACCCGAATTGTTGACCAGCCAGTACCTTTTGACCCCGAGCTGTGGAGCCGGCACCCTTTCAATAGCCGCGTGCGAAAAAGTATACCGTATTACCTCTGAGTTACAAAGGATGCTGCCGGAATTCCTGAATAACAATTAGGGAGGAGGATTTTTATTGAGCTATAACAAGCACGATTTACATAGGTTTCTTAAGGAATTAACGGAAAATGACGGGGCCTCGGGTTATGAAGAAAACATTGCAAGTATAATTGCAGATGCCTTTTCGCCTTATGTTGACGAGCAAAGAAAAGATAACCTGGGAAATCTCATTTTTTTAAAAAGAGGAATGAACACCGCCGGGCCAAAGGTTTTTTTATGTGCGCATATGGATGAAATAGGGTTGATGATTACAAAGGTGGAAGATAACGGTTTTTTGAGGTTTACTTCTCTCGGAGGTTTTGATCCGCGAACCCTTCCCGGGCAGGAAGTTGTTATTCGCGGCCAAAGCTTTTTTGAGGGCATTATAGGCACTAAACCGCCCCATCTTATTAAAGGTGATGAAAAAGGTAAGGGCGCAGAGATGGAAGAGCTCTTTATAGATACTGGCCTTCCGGAAACAACAGTGCGCAAAGAAATAAAAATAGGGTCAGTGGCGGTTATTAAAAGAAAGATGCTTACCCTATTAAACGGCTGTCTAGCGGGTAAAGCCCTTGATGACCGCGCGGGGATAGCTGTTTTGTGGGTTTGTGCCCGGGAATTGGTCAATCTAAATCATCAAGCCGAAATTTACCTGGTGGCTACCGTTCAGGAGGAAGTCGGCACCAGGGGTGCCCTTGTCTCCACCTTTGGCGTTTCCCCGGACGTTGGAATTGCCGTGGATGTTTGCCATGGAGATTTTCCGGGTGCTCAGGAGTATGAGGTTTCCCAGCTGGGTAAAGGGCCTGTTATTACCTGGGGGCCAAACATTCATCCCCAATTGGCGGAGCGGTTGACGGAAACGGCAAAGGAGTATCATCTACCTCATCAAAAAGACGTTTCCCCGGGACCGACGGGCACAGATGCCCGTGCAATTCAGGTAAGCCTGGGGGGTATTCCGACGGCACTTCTTTCCATCCCCCTGCGTTACATGCATACTTCGGTGGAGCTGGTTAATCCCGAAGATATTAAAGTTGCCGGGAAACTGCTGGCATTTTTCTTGGCCGATCTGGATGGAAAATTTGTGGAGGGATTATCATGTATATAAAAGAACTATCCCGAATACCAGGCGTTTCAGGCGATGAATCGAGGGTAAGAAATTTCATTAAGGAAAAACTATTGCAATGGGGAATAAAAAACCAGACTGATTCGATGGGTAATTTATATGCTTTTAAAGAAGGTCGGGGAAAGTATGAAGATTCCGGTATCATGTTAACAGCACATATGGATGAAGTAGGCTTGATGGTTTCTTCTATAGAAAAAAGCGGGCACTTGCGTTTTTACAAGGTAGGAGGTATTTATGAGCATACTCTTGTATCCAAACCGGTAAAGATAGGCCAACAGGATGTCAGGGGAGTCATCGGTGCCAAGGCTATCCATCTACAAAAAAAAGATGAGAGGAAAAAAGCCCTGGAGGTTGAAAAAATGTATATCGACATTGGCGCCAGGGATAGGGAAGATGCTGAAAAGGCGGTTAAAATCGGCGATTACGTATCTTTTGACAGTGAAGTTTCCACCACTGGAGACCTGGTGAAGGGGAAGGCGTTCGATAACAGGGCGGGGTGTGCGGCTCTTCTGGAAATACTGCAAAAAGAATATCCCTTTTCTTTTACAGTTGTGTTTACAGTCCAGGAGGAAGTTGGAATAAGAGGAGCAAGGGCGGCAGCTCACAGAGTGAATCCGAGGATAGCTCTGGTTCTGGAAACTACCGGTGCAATGGATATTCCCGGGGTAAAAGAACAGGACATCTCCGTTAAAATAGGTGCCGGCCCTGCTTTTACCCTGATGGATGATTCTTTTATTGCTCATCCGCGCATTATTGAACGCTTGATATCCGTTACCGAGGGGCTGAAAAAGCCCTATCAGTTCCGGCGCTATACCGGCAGTTTCACTGATGCAGGTGCTGTTGCGCTGGCTCACAGCGGTGTGGCTGTCGGTGTTATCTCAACTCCCTGCAGGTATATTCATACTCCGGTTTCCTTGTTATCCCAAGAGGACTGGCGCAATCTGGTTGAGATAACGGATGTTTTTATCAGATCAATTTATGAAAAGGGGTTGAAGATATGATCGAATTGATAGAAAGGCTGACGGAATCTTTTGGCCCCGCTGGCAGCGAAGGGAAAATAAGGGCTCTTCTCTGTGAAGAGGTGGAAAAGTTAAATCACAGTTATTTCGTGGATACCCTTGGGAATTTGATTGTTACTGCGGGGAATAAAAACGGGAAGAAAATTTTGGTAGCTGCCCATATGGATGAAATCGGTTTAATGGTTACGTATATAGATGAAAACGGCTTTTTACGTTTTACAAACATTGGCGGCGTTATAAAAAATACACTTCTCGGGACCAGAGTAGTGTTTGAAAATGGAACTTTGGGTGTAATCGGGCAAGAAAAAATAAAAGAAGCGAAGGACCTTGACTTCAACAAGTTCTATATTGATATCGGTGCCAGGGATCGGAATGAGGCACTAGAGGTGGTGGGAATAGGTAGCCCGGCTGTCTTTTATGCTCCTCTTAGCAGGCGGGGAAATAGGATTATAGCCAAGTCGCTTGATAATCATATTGGTTGTGCTGTACTGCTTGAAGTTTTAAAAAGGCTTCCCTCTTCCATTCCCAATGAAGTGTTTTTTGCTTTTACAGTCCAGGAAGAAGTTGGTTTGAGAGGGGGCAGAACAGTATCATACCGTTTAGAGCCTGATTATGGTATCGCAGTTGATGTAACTAGAGTGGGGGATACCCCCGAGCCGGATTATAAGATGGAAGTATCCCTGGGGAAAGGACCTGCGATTAAGATTAAGGATTCATCGGTTATATGCCACCCGCAGGTCGTACAATTAATGATAGAAGTTGCTGAAACGAATAATATCCCTTACCAGCTTGAAGTGTTGGAAAAAGGAGGTACCGATGCCGGGGCTATACACCTTACGAAGGATGGTGTCCGCTCCGGTGCATTGTCCATTCCCTGCCGGTATGTTCATTCACCGGGCGAGATGGTTGATCTTAATGATGTGGAAAATAGTGTGTCTTTGCTGCTGGAGCTGCTTAAAAAAAGCTGGTAAAATATCAATGTAGAAAAATATTAATATAAAAAAATATTAATATAGATATTGTATTTATTCTGATAAAGTGCTAAAATATTTTTGGGCGGGAACACTTGTGCCTGCACCGCATTAGTACTGGTTTATTCTGGTTGACAAAGGGATATGATTTTCTGCCTGGAGCCGAATACGGACCGGGACAGTAGGAAAGATGGAAGTATGTGTGCCTTCCTGCCCGGCAGGAAGGTTTATTTTTTGTAAAGGCAGGTTAAATATGTGCGTAAAATAGCTATAATTGGCGTCGGAAATGTGGGAAAGGTTTTCGGTTGTGCCCTGAGCAAAAAAGGGTACAGGATAGCCTCAGCTTTTTCCAGGTCGGAAAAGAACAGGAAACTGGCCGCAGATTTATTGGGGTGCCCTGTATACAGTGAGCCGGAGAAGGCCGCTTCTGAAGCGGAT
>DUQX01000118.1 GCA_012837615.1 Bacillota bacterium
CGCCACCTTCTGGAAAGAGCCGGGGGTAAACCCGGCGGAAATCGCCACAGAAGTGTTCCTTTTGCCGGCAGCGCTCCATATTGAGCGTGATGGCAGTATCGCAAACAGCGGGCGCTGGATTCAGTGGAGAAACAAAGCTTATGATCCTCCCGGAGATTGCAAATCCGATCTTTGGATTGTCGATAAGCTTTATAAAGCGGTCCGCAAAGCCTATGAAGCCGATCCAGGACCTTTTGCCGATCCGATCCTGGATTTGAACTGGGATTACGGCGATGAAATAGACGTGGCAAAAGTATGCAAGGAATTAAACGGCTACTACACCGACACCGGCGAATATGTTGAAAACTTTACCAAGCTGGCCGATGATGGTTCAACCGCCTGCGGAAACTGGATTTATAGCGGTTATTACAATAACGAAAGCGATCCACCCTGTAAGCGCCGCATTAAAGAAACTGAAGGTATCGGGAATAACCTGGAATGGTCATTTGCCTGGCCGGTAAACAGGCGAATCATCTACAACCGCTGCTCTGCAGATCCTGCGGGTAACCCATGGAATCCCGATAAGCCATTACTTTGGTATGAAGGCGGAGAATGGAAACGTAATGACGTTCCCGATTTTGGTGCTGATGGCCCCCCTGAGGATACGGCACAAAAGCCATTTATCATGCTTCCCGAACTGCAGGCCCGGCTTTTTTCCTCTGCAATGGCTGAAGGTCCTTTCCCCGAGCACTACGAGCCCTGGGAAAGCCCGGTTGAAAATGCTTTATCAAGCATACAGTTTAACCCAGCTTCGACAGTATGGTATCCCGATGCACGCGGTGATAAAGAACAGTATCCTTATGTTGCTACTACGTACCGCATTTCTGAGCATTATCAGACTGCTGTAATGACCCGCAATATGCCCTGGTTAAACGAACTGGTTCCCGGCTTGTTTGTAGAGATTAGCCCTTCGCTGGCAGCTGCTATAGGGGTAAATAACGGAGATATGGTAATCGTTGAAAGCAAAAGGGGTTCATTTGAAGCCCCCGTTTGTGTAACCGAAAGGATACAACCGTTAATGGTAAATGGAAAAGAGCAGGAGATCGTCGGTATGTTCTGGCACTGGGGTTATGCCTGTATGTCCAAAGGGCCCATAGCCAACGATATCACCCCTTCTATTGGCGATGCCAATACCACCATACCGGAATATAAAGCATTTCTGTGCAATATAAGGAGGGCGGGATAATGGCAAAAGCAAAATTAATTGATGTAACGCGCTGTACTGCCTGCCGCAGCTGCCAGACTGCATGTAAAAACTGGAACAAGCTTCCGGCAGTAGAGACTCAGTTTATTGGAAGTTATGAAAACCCACCGGAATTCCAGCCGACTACGTGGACACGGGTTTCTTTTAATGAGCACGGCAGCAACGGCAGTGTGAAATGGTATTTTGCCAAAAAGCAGTGTATGCACTGCGTAGATGCAGTTTGCGAAAGTATTTGCCCTGCAGAGGCTATTTCGCATACAGCTTATGGGAGCGTGTATATTGATGATGAAAAATGTATCGGTTGCGGAGCCTGTGTTGGAGCTTGCCCGTTTAATGTTCCGCGTGTAGACCCGGCTAACAATAAGTCCAAGAAGTGCACAATGTGCTTTGAGCGCCTAACAAACGACATGCCGCCCGCTTGCGTTAACGCCTGCCCTGTTGAAGCCATAAATTTTGGGGAAAGAGAAGAAATGATCGCGCTGGGTGAAGAAAAGGTAGCCGCCCTTAAGGAACGGGGTTATGCCAACGCACAGCTTTACGGCGTGGAGGAACTCGGCGGACTGGGAGTAATGTACGTCCTGGCTGATTCCCCGGCTGCTTACAACTTCCCCGAGAATCCAACCATATCTTCTTCTGTCTACCTCTGGAAGATCGCGTTAGGACCGGTAAAAACACTGGCGACAATTGGCTTGGCCGCAGGTGCGTTGTCCAGTTGGTTCAAACTCCGTAAAGAAGAAGTTATTAAAGAAAAGGCAGCGGAAGACTAATACTTTTCTTTTATCCGTATACTAGATCCAAACGGGGGGGGAAACCCCCTCGTTTTTTTTATTAACGTAATAGATAGGGGGTTTTCCCGGGTACACAAGCCATTGTCTGTTGCTGGCTTAAAGGTTTTAATGTATAATGTTTCATAGCAGATGGTGAGAAGAGGCATAAAAATGGATAAGATTACTATTTTAATCGTGGACGATCATGCTATTTTAAGAACGGGATTAAGATTGTTGCTTGAAGCCCAAAAAGATATGAAAGTAGTTGGAGAAACCGGAAGCGGAAAAGAAGCGCTGCAGATCGCTGAAGATCTTAAGCCACGTGTTATCTTGCTTGATTTATCTCTCGATGATCTTAATGGGCTGGATATTCTTCTTGAACTAAAAAATATCGATCAGCAGATCAAAGTACTGGTTTTAACTATGCACGATGATGAGGGTTATCTTCATAAGGTACTGGAGAGGGGCGGAGATGGTTATATATTGAAAAGAGCAGCGGATATTGAATTGCTGACCGCAATTAGAGCTGTAAACCGTGATGAAGTATTTATAGACCCCTCTCTTACAAAAGTCATTTTAAAAAAAATTTATAACACTCATCGCAAAGAACCGATCGAGGAGGAAGAAAAAGAGATTTTAAGCAACAGAGAAAAGGAGGTTCTTAAACTTGTAGCGTTGGGTTATACCAACAAGCAAATCGCTAACGAACTGCTTGTAAGCATTAAAACTGTTGAAAGCCATAAAGCGCGTATTAGGGAAAAACTCAATATGAGTTACCGTTCTGATCTTGTTAAATACGCTATTGAAAAAGGAATGTTAAACAAATAGGAAACTAAAATTCTATTATGAAATAAGAATTTTAGTTGTTCTTTCTAGAATAACTTTTTTATATTACGCTTTAATAAGCCTGTAACTGTAAAAGACCTACAAAACAAAAATTAAGCAGTTTGTTAGTTTTTTAGTTTGTTAGTTTGTTCAATTATCCTGTTGAAACAGTCGGAAGCATTTTTTTTATCGCCGAGGAGATCATAAAGAACGCCCAGCTCAAAGATTATTTTTGATTCTCTGGGGTTAATCGAAAGTGCTTCTTTGAAGTTTATTAAACCTTTTTCAAAATCTCCCAGCAAGGTATACGCCCTCCCAAGGCAATAACAGACCTCCCAATCATTAGGCACGGCTTCTTTTACTTTTTCAAAAGCTTCAATGGCTTCCTGGTATCTTTTTAAATTAAAATAAACAGCACCTACATTAAAATAACCGTTATAAAACGACGGATCTTCTTCAACGGATAAAATAAATTCGGTTAGGGCTTCTTCATATTTCTTCTGCTCAATATAAATATTTCCCATCGCATTGTGCACAAAAGCATTTAGATGTGGGTCGCGGCTCAAGGCCTTAACTAATCTTAACTTACTTAATGCTTTGTTCTGTAAGCCTTTTTTCTGCCCATAAGAAAGACCAAGGCAGAAATGCCCAAAGATAAAGTTCGGTTCTATTTTTACAACCTTTTCAAATTCATTTATAGCTTCTTCCAGCATCGCCAGATCCCAAAAACCTAATCCCTTCCGAAACGACTCTATGCCCTGTTCGCTCTCCAGCTTCATAAAAGAATATTTCTCGTCAGCTGTATCCTTAAAAATAATAGTATTAGGTTTTTTTATTTTTTGAAGTTCAATATCCTGTAAAAAATCTTCGGGAAGATCGTCAGGAAGGGTAAAATTATATTTATTTTGAAGCTCATTTACCTTCTCTTCAAAGTATAACCAGTATTTAACACACTGATCCATAACATTCCGTAATTTTAGCAAACTATTTATTAGCCTTTCTTTCTCACGTTCGCCAGGGTTGTTTTTTAAGCTTTCTTCTATTTCTTGCATTGATGAAAATATTAAATCGAAGTTCTGGTAAAACATCACTGGACCTCCTGTCACCCTCATTTGTTAACGCTCTTTTTTGTTATACTCTTTGTTTAATAATTTATACATTGATATGCTGAGGTAAATTTTTCAGCATTTTGGATTGCTGTTTTGGATTGCTATGAGTAAAATCTAAAATCTTGGTGCTAAGTGTTGACGAGTAAATAAAAATAGGTTATACTATAAAATGCACTGCCTGAGAATAGTGCATGCCGACGTAGCTCAAAGGCAGAGCAGCTGATTTGTAATCAGCAGGTTGCGGGTTCAAGTCCCACCGTCGGCTCCAACAGATAGATGGAGAGGTACCCAAGTCCGGCCAAAGGGGGCAGACTGTAAATCTGCTGGCATCGCCTTCACTGGTTCAAATCCAGTCCTCTCCACCATTATATTTTTAAGGGAGATCTTTTGCTCCCCTAGTACCAAAATTTGGGCCATTAGCTCAGGCGGCAGAGCACCTGACTTTTAATCAGGGTGTCCCAGGTTCGAGTCCTGGATGGCTCACCAAAAAGCGAGAGTGGCGGAACGGCAGACGCGCCAGGTTCAGGACCTGGTGCCCGCAAGGGTGTGGGGGTTCAAATCCCCCCTCTCGCACCACTAATTATAAAAGCTGCGGGTATTTTCCCGGAGCTTTTTGCTTTTCTTTTTACTTTTGAAGTTTATTGGTTTGGTAAAGGTAATTATTACTATTAATATTCTCACTGTCTTGCCTAATAATATAAACAAGAACAAAATAAATCTATTAAGAAAGAGGTGAGACTATAATGCATCATGACAGAGTAGAAATTTATCCAGAAGTGCCCAGAAGGGGACAGGAGGTAAATATAAAATATAGGGGTATTTTATACCAAAATGGGGCGGACTCTCTCTGGCTGCATTATGGCTTTGATGACTGGAAAAACATAAACAGTATTCAAATGCAAAGGGAAGGGGACCATTTTGCCTGCAAGATTAAAGCTGATGGAAGAAAGGGTATAAATTTCTGTTTTAAAGACAGCGCCGATCACTGGGATAATAACTGGGGCTTGAATTGGAACTGTAACATTAAATAACTATAGAGAAACATGTATATAATCTATTTAAAAGGCCTTTTAGGCCTTTTTGCTTTTTAGAATAAATGCAGGAATTGGCATAAAGTTTCACGAAATAATAAAACGAAAGTCACTGTTAATATCATGGCAGCACTACCCGAGGGAAGGATTGATATATATTGACTTTAATCAGAGACAGGAAGCTCGCCCCGGCAGGCCTGGAAAAGATTAACTGGGTTAAAGAACATATGCCTGTTTTAAGAGAGCTGGAAACCATATTCAGGGATAATCAGCCCTTTAAGGATTTAAATATTGCCGTCTGCCTGCACCTGGAGGCAAAAACCGCTTATATGGCTTTGGTATTGAAAGAAGCCGGAGGCCGCGTAGCTGTAACCGGAAGCAATCCTTTGTCTACTCAGGACGATGTAGCCGCCGCGCTGGTAGAGGAGGGGCTGGAAGTCCATGCCTGGCATGGCGCCACACCTGAAGAGTACAACGAACACCTTTATCGCACGGCAAGCACCCTGCCACAGCTTGTTATTGACGATGGCGGCGACCTTGTGTCACTGCTGCATAAAAAATTTAGTAACCATATACCTCATGTAATCGGGGGTGCAGAAGAGACGACTACCGGTTTAATCAGATTAAGAGCTATGGAAAAATCTAAAGCACTGGGTTTTCCCATGATCGCCGTCAATGATGCTCAGTGTAAATTTCTTTTTGATAACCGCTATGGAACCGGACAATCCGTATGGGACGGCATAATGCGTTCAACAAATTTGATTATCGCCGGGAAAAAAGTTGTTGTTGCAGGATATGGATGGTGCGGCAAAGGAGTGGCCATGAGAGCCAAAGGACTCGGCGCAAAAGTAATCGTCTGCGAGGTTGATCCGGTTAAAGCTCTGGAGGCTCATATGGATGGGTTTGAAATTATGCCCCTTTTAGAAGCCGCTGCAGTTGGTAAGATATTTGTAACTGTGACGGGCTGCAGTAAAGTATTGACAACAGAGCATTTTAAGATCATGAAGGACCAAGCAATTTTGGCAAATGCCGGTCATTTTGATGTTGAAATCGATAAGAAATCCCTCGTCTCCCTGGCAGGCCCTCCCAGAAGGGTTAAAAAAGGTGTAGATGCTTATACTTTTAAAGATGGAAGGCGCATTTATCTTCTTGGGGAGGGAAGGCTCGTCAACCTGGTTGCCGCTGATGGGCATCCTGCGGAAATCATGGATATGTCTTTTGGCCTTCAGGTCCTGGCGCTAAAATATCTTCTTGACAACAAAAGTAATCTAGAGAACAGGGTTTTAAATTTACCACCCGAAGTAGACAGGAAGGTTGCTTTATTAAAATTAAAAGGCCTGGGCTTAAAGATCGATCAGCTTACACCCAGGCAAAAGGAATACCTGGAAAGCTGGGAACTCGATATTTAACAAAACGAAGGGAGGATACTTTATTATTAAGGTAAACGATGAAGATTGAATTAGCAATAATTGGCGGAACAGGTTTTTATCATCCTGAAATTATTGAAAATACAAAGGAATTACTAATAAATACACCTTATGGGGACACACGCCTGCTGGCAGGAACCTACAAGGAAGCTTCTGTTGCCTTTTTATCCCGTCACGGTGAGAAGCACGGAGTGCCTCCCCACCGAATAAATTATCGCGCTAATATCTCTGCTTTAAAAGATCTTGGCGTCAAAAGAGTGCTGGCCACTACAGCTGTCGGTTCGCTTAAAAAAAATCTTTCCCCCGGAACATTGGTGATAACCGATCAATTTATAGATTTTACAAAAGGGCGTGATGGTACTTTTTACGAGGGCAATAGTTCTGGCGGTGTCGTCCATACAGACTTTACCGAACCGTACTGCCCCCAGCTGCGAAAAAATTTAATAAAAGCCATTTCTGCCAGGGGAATAGATTTCGCAAACACGGGTACTTATCTTTGCACCGAAGGTCCTCGCTATGAAACTCCGGCAGAAATAAAAGCTTTTGCTCTCTGGGGTGCAGATGTAGTGGGGATGACCGGCATTCCGGAAGCTACTCTCGCCAGGGAAGCCGGTTTGTGCTATGCTAACCTCTCTTTAGTAACCAACTATGCCGCAGGGATATCGCCGCATGCTCTAACTCATCGCGAAGTAGTTGAAATGATGCAGAAAAAGATAAACTTACTAAGGGAAATTATTCTGGAGGTGCTCGTAGCGCTGCCAAAAGATAGGGAATGCAATTGCTGGAATAAAGAGGATTATACTTTGGGCCAATAGATGGGGGTTAAGCCGTGGATGAGATTAAACATATCCTCTGGGACGGCAAATCCTTAAAGCTGCTTGACCAGAGGCTTCTACCTAAAAAAGAACAGTATAGAGAATGCAAGAATTTTGAGGATGTATGTAGAGCAATAAAAAATATGACCGTAAGAGGCGCTCCTGCCATAGGTGTAGTGGCGGCTTTTGCTCTTGTTATGGCTGCCAGGCATATTTTAGAAAAATACAGTAGCAGCAAAGCTGCTTTTTCAGAAAATCAGTTTCAGCATCAGCTGGCAACAGCAGCAAATCTCCTGAGAAACACACGTCCTACCGCTGTTAATCTGACCTGGGCAATTGAGCGGATTTTAAAAAAGAGCCGGGCTTGTAACAAAAAAACCCCGGAGTTTATTATAAAAGTCCTGGAGAGCGAAGCCGAATCCATTTTCAAAGAAGATATTCAAATTAATAAAAAAATTGGGGAATGGGGTTCAGAACTTATTGGGGACGGATTCACCATATTAACCCATTGTAATGCAGGTGCTCTGGCTACAGCGGGCTACGGAACTGCGCTGGGAGTTATTAGAAGCGCCCATTACCAGGGAAAAAAAATAAAAGTATTCGCAGACGAGACGAGGCCCTTCCTTCAGGGCTCTCGCCTGACAGCCTGGGAACTGCAAAAAGAGGGAATACCCGTCTGTGTTATTGTTGACAGCGCAGCGGGATATTTTATAAACAAAGGGGATATTGATTGCATAATAGTTGGTGCCGATAGGGTTGCTATGAACGGAGATGTCGCCAATAAAATAGGCACTTATTCTCTGGCAGTTCTTGCCAATGAAAACAGTATTCCCTTTTATGTTGCGGTTCCTCTTTCAACGGTTGACATACAGACCCGCACAGGAAAAGAAATTACCATTGAGGAAAGAGCTCCGCAGGAGATAACTCATTTGGAAGGAATTCCCCTTGCACCGGACGGACTGAGCGTAAGGAACCCCTCCTTTGATATAACTCCAGCACGTTTAATCACCGCTTTAATAACTGAGCACGGTATCATCTATCGCCCTGAAGAAAAAAAAATAAAGGAGCTTTTATCCAAAAGGGGGAACACTTTTTGAACATAGTGGAAAAAGCCAAAGAAGAAGTTGTAAGCATTGCCCGTATAATCTACCGGGAAGGGCTAGTTTTTGAAACATGGGGAAATATCAGCGCCAGGCCGACAGAAAATGAGGTTGTGATTACACCCAGCGGTATCCCCTATGAAAAGCTAACATTTGTAGATATTGTTACAGTAAACCTGGCAGGCCAAGCTGTAAAAGGTAAATGGAAACCATCAACGGAGCTGCCGCTACACCTGGCCATATACGAACAAAGAAAGGATGTCAGGGCAATTGTTCATACACACAGCAGCTGTGCCCTTGCTTTCGCCGCGAGCAGGCAAGATGTTCCCGTAGTTCTTGAGGAGCAGGCACAGATCGTCGGCGGACCTGTAAAAGTAGCTGATTATGCCCTTCCCGGAAGCACTGAACTTGCCGAAAACGCTTTAAAAATCCTCGGCAACGAAGAAAACGCTGTTCTCCTGGCAAACCACGGCCTGGTGGGGATCGGTAAAGATCTTACAACAGCACTACAAATATGCAGGATAATTGAAAGAAGTGCCCGCATCATCCTCTGGTCGAAACTTTTGGGCTCACCATATATCTTAAGCCCCGAGGATGTTACTGCATTAAGGAATAATTTTTTGTTTGCCTATGGACAGAATAATCCCGCAGCAAATTCTTAAATATGGGGGTGAATTGGATTGCCAAAAAAGAAATTACTTCAAGCCGATTATATTCTGGCCTGGAATAACGGGCCGGAAATTATTTCTCAAGGAGAAATCGTGATCGAAGATAGCAATATTACTTATCTGGGGCCGCGTCTGGAACGCGAGGAAGGGGATTTTGAAGAAATTATAAAAGGAAGAGACAACCTGATAATGCCCGGCTTTATCAACGCACATACGCATGCCGCCATGACTCTTTTCAGAGGTTATGCCGATGATATGTCGCTGATGGATTGGCTAAATAATAAAATTTGGCCTGCAGAAGCAAAGCTAAAAAAGGAAGATATCTACTGGGGTACGTTGCTGGCTATAGCGGAAATGCTCAGGGGGGGAACGACTTGCTTCGCGGATATGTACTTCCACATGGACGAAGTAGCCAGAGCATGCCAGGAGAGCGGAATTCGTGCATCGCTTGCACAGGGGCTCGTTGGCCTGGACAAAATTAAGGGGATGGCGGGGCTAAAAGAAGGCGTCAGCCTGATCCGGAACTGGCATAATAAAGGCGACGGCAGAATTACCATAATGTTGGGCCCACACGCACCATATACCTGCCCTCCCGATTTTTTGCAAGAAGTATTAGAAAAGGCTACCGCCCTTGATGTCCCGATACATATACATCTGGCAGAAACCCGGGATGAGGTGAACGAATGCCTGGAAAAGTACGGAAAAACACCGGTTGAACTCATGAAAGAGATCGGCCTGCTGGATCACCGGGTCCTGGCTGCCCATTGTGTGCACCTTACCGCAAAAGAAATAGAGATCCTGGCTGAAAAGAAAACTGCCATTGCACATAATCCGGGCAGCAACCTGAAATTGGGATCAGGGACGGCTCCTGTTGCCAAACTGCTGGAAAAAGAAGCCGTGGTTGGCCTTGGTACGGATAGCGCTGCCAGTAATAATAACCTGGATATGCTTGAAGAAATGAGGCTGGCCGCACTCCTGCCCAAAGGTTTCCTGGAAAACCCGACTATTGTACCGGCGGAGGCAGCCTTTAAAATGGCTACTATGAATGGTGCCGGTGCGCTTTTCCTGAGTAATGAAATAGGTACCTTAAAGATAGGTGCAAAGGCTGATCTAATCATGTTGAACCTTAACCAACCCCATTTTTATCCACGTCATAATCTCCTTGCCCACTTGGTTTACAGCGCCAGGTCCTCGGATATCAACCTGGTAATGGTTAATGGAAAAATATTATTGTCAAACGGACAGTTATTAACAATAGATGAGGAAAGGGTTTTTTTTGAGACACAGTTGAGAGCAACTAAGCTTGTAAGCTAAATCAGCCAAGGTGCAGTGCCTTATAAAATGTGCTTTTTTCAGCTATCATTCACAACTGCTGGATATCCTTTCTGGATATTCTTTAATAAAGGAAAATCTGATATGCTTGTTATTATATTGCTATTATTAGCGGAGGGCTGGAATGATTGTTCTGTTAACTAATGACGACGGTATTTATGCTGAAGGGATACAAACTCTTGGGGAGGCATTGCTGCAGGACGAAGACGTTGATTTATATTTTGCAGCTCCTGATCGAGAACGCAGCGCCACCGGACATGCAATTACAATGCACCGTCCCTTAAGAGCGGAAGAAATAAAATTTTACCATAACTCTGCTTTAAAGGGGTGGTCGATTAACGGCACTCCTTCGGATTGCGTAAAACTGGCAGTAGAATATCTGCTTCCTCAAAAACCCGATCTGGTTATCTCCGGAATAAACCGCGGCTCAAACCTCGGCACCGATATTTTATATTCAGGAACTGTATCAGCTGCTATAGAAGCCGCTATTTTAGGTATTCCGGGAATGGCGGTATCCCTTACAGAACATAAAAATCCCGACTACCGTTTCGCGGCAAACTTTATCCTACGTTTAATTAAAACTTTACATGAATGCAATATGCAGGAAAACACGCTCCTTAATATAAACGTTCCCGGAAATTCCCGTAAAGATATTGCCGGAGTAAGTATTACGCGCCTGGGTATGCGTCAATATCAAAATGCTTTTCAGGAAAGGATCGATCCCCGGGGGAAAAAATACTACTGGCTTGCTGGAGAAGCGGTTGACAACCTAGACAGTGAAGCGGAGGATACCGATGTTTGGGCCATAGATAATTCCTACATCTCCATTACGCCTGTACATTTCGATTTAACCGATTATAATTTATTAAGGGAGATGAAAAAAATTAAGTGGAAGATATAAGGATAAGAATACTGCCATACTAACTGGAGGTATTTATAATGGCTTTAGATCCTCAAGCACAAACGTTTCTAGATTATTTAAAATCGTTGAACACCCCCCCCATGAACACCCTATCTCCTGAAAAAAACCGTAAGGGGGCAAGTTATCTGCTTAAAAAAACTTCTATTCCATCACAGCCGGTAGCCAGTGTTGAAGACCGCTTAATTTCCGTGGAAAACGGAAAAATCAAGCTGCGCATTTATATACCGGAAAGGAAAGAGCCTCTCCCAATGCTGGTTTTTTTTCACGGCGGGGGATGGGTAGTAGGTGACCTCGATTCAACCGATGCCCCGCTGCGGGCTATCGCTAATGATGCTCATAGAATTGTCGTTTCAGTAGAATACCGCCTGGCACCCGAGCATAAATTCCCCACCGCTGTAAATGATTGCTACCATGCAACAAAATGGACTGCAGAAAATGCATCCGTATTAGGAGGGGATCCCCAGCGCATTGCCGTAGGCGGGGAAAGTGCCGGAGGAAACCTTGCAGCGGTTATCTGTTTAATTTCCCGTGATAAAGGCTTCCCTTTAATAGAAAAACAGGTATTACTTTATCCGGCAACCGATTTTTCCACTGCTTATCCCTCACGAACTAAATATAACGGTTATTTCCTTACAAAAGAAGACCTGCATTACTTTGAAAATCAATACCTTCGGACAGAAAAAGACAGGGAAAATGTTTACGCATCCCCAAATCTCGCCCGAGACCTGAGCGGCCTGCCTTCGGCTTTAGTGATCACCGCCGAGTATGATCCTTTACATGATGAGGGAAAAGCTTATGCCGAAAGGTTAAAAAAAGCTGGGATCGAGGTAACCTATCAGTGCTATAAAGGGATGATTCATGGTTTTTTTTGCTTTGGAGGCATAATAGATCAAGGAATAGTATTGCTTAAACAAATAGCAAATTACTTAAAAAAAGAAGGCACATAAACTTTTTATCAATAAAGTAATACTTCCCTCCTGTAAACCATAATATTTATTTAAGGTTTCAGGGGGAGGTATACTAATATGTTGGTAATAAAAAGGAAAATTACTGTAAAATGGGAGATCATTTTTTTCCCGATACTTTTTTTACTTCTTTTATTTCTTGCCTATTACAATATGATTTATCTCAATAATATCCGCCCGGGAAAAATGCTGGAAAAAACAATGCAAAACATGGAGCTGAATTTTAATCATCTCAATGTTGATATTAAAGAAAGGGGGAATTGTTATTCAATAGCTTTTAAGGGAAATATCCTGGAAAACGAAGTAGTTTATGGAGAAATCCTCGATTATTCATTAAAAATAATGAAGGAAAGAAACTCAAGAAAGCTGTTGATAAAAGATTTGAAAGACCATTTATGGAAAAAGGCCTCAGAAATCGGTCTGGAAGCCTTAGAGAATCTTCTTATCTCTCCATTTGAATTACTTAATTCATGGACAACTCTTTATAAAAACGCCAAATTTTTAAATTATCAATCAGAAAAAGAAAAGGTTATTCTTTTAAATATATCGCCTGAAGCTCTTCAAAAAACAGGTTTTCCCCTTGACTGCCCTGCAGAAGAGCCATGGATGAAATGTTTGGTATTTATAGATGAAGAAAATTTATTTATTAACCGGATAATACTATCCTTGTTTGACAAAAGCAGTGATGAGAATATTTTTAATAGGGTATTTTCTTTTGCTCCCCCTGGCGGCAACGGTTCTTCGCTATGATACTTGCAATTACAGCCGCCGGCACGGATATCGGGCAATCTTTATAACTTTTTCGGAAGTATTTGGAAAGGAAAGGATTTAAAAATGCTGGGTGCAATTGCAGGAGATATCATAGGTTCTGTTTACGAGTGGAATAATACCAAAAGAATGGATTTTGAGCTATTCAGCGAGGGATCAACTTTTACCGATGATACAGTGTTAACAGTGGCTGTTGCGGATTGCCTTTTGAATAGGAAAAACTATGCCGAAACCTTTAAAGAATACGGCAGAAATTACCCCGATGCCGGTTATGGAAGCAGGTTTTATAAGTGGATTTTTTCCGATAACCAACAGCCGTACAACAGCTTTGGAAACGGCTCAGCCATGCGCGTCAGCCCGGTGGGCTTTGCCTTTAATAACCTGGAAGAAACTCTTGCGGAAGCCAAACGCTCCGCGGAAGTTACTCACAACCATCCGGAAGGCATTAAAGGAGCTCAAGCAGTAGCTTGTGCAATATTTTTGGCCCGCAAAGGTGAAGACAAAGAGGTTATCAAAAGCTTTATAACGGAAAACTTTGGATATGACCTGAATCATACATTGAAAGAGATTCGCCCTCATTACCGTTTTGACGCAACCTGCCAGGGTTCGGTGCCCCAGGCTATGATTGCTTTTTGGGAGTCCGTTGGTTTTGAAGACGCAATCAGAAAAGCGGTTTCTATTGGAGGAGACAGCGATACCATTGCCTGTATTACCGGGAGCATTGCACAAGCATATTATAATGATATTCCCCCCTATATCCTGGATACTGTGAAAAAAAAGCTAACACCTGATTTATTCTCAATTGTATCCCATTTTAATAAAAAATATGGTATTACTGTATAAACAAGAATGTGAGGAGAAGATTATTTTGAGGAACAACAGGCTACAGCAACAAATTGAATTTATTATTGAGATAGATAAATTAAAGCAGGTTTACAGGCAGAGCATATTAATGGATGGGACAAGAAGAGAAAATGATGCCGAACATTCCTGGCATCTGGCTCTGATGAGTATCTTGCTCGAAGAATATTCGCAGGAGAAAATCGATCTCTTGCGGGTTGTTAAAATGGTATTGATTCATGATCTAGTCGAAATAGATGCCGGCGACACGTATTGTTATGAGGGAACCCCATACAAAGAGAAACTGGAACGGGAAAAAAAGGCAGCGGATCGTTTGTTCAGCATTTTGCCACCGGATCAGATGGAAGAATTGCAGGCGCTATGGGAGGAATTTGAAAAGCGTGCAACGCCCGAGGCGCGATTTGCCGCTGCCCTTGACAGACTGCAGCCTCTTTTGCATAACTATAAAACAAAAGGTGAATCATGGAAAAAACATGGAGTAACAAGTGATAAGGTAATTGAACGGAATAAAAGTATTATTGAAGCATCAAAAACATTATGGGACTATGCCGAGACAATTATCAAAGATTCAATTAAAAAGGGTTACTTGCCTGCTTGAAGGCAGCATTTTTTAAAATGGAGATAAGAGTTTTCAGCTTTTCGCTGGATATGAAATGGAGGCAGATTCAAATGATTAATTTTAACAAAAAGACTGTCGCTTCTACCATCATGGACCCCCGAAAAGGGTTTGACAGAAATAGCATTAATACTGAAATTCGCATTGATCCTTTAACTGGAGAAAGCGGCAGGTTGGCTCACTTTGGCATGATTAAAATACAAAAAGATGATTTCTCTTCCTGGAATACCCCGGATACCCGAAAAAACTGTCCTTTTTGCCCCGCAAATATTGAAACCCTTACACCTAGGTTCCCTCCGGAGATACTGCCGGAAGGTTTTTTACAAAAAGGTGAAGCAAGGGTCATACCGAATATCTCCCCTTATGATCAATACAGCTCACTAACGATAATAAGCCGCGAACATTTAGTACCATTATTAAATTTTAACAAGAAAATGCTAATAGATGCTTTTAATGCAGGGATAGAATTTTTTAAACTCGTTTCCCAAAAAGAACCCCAGCTACCTTATTTCATTCTGACGTGGAATTACATGCCCCCTTCCGGAGGAGGTCTGATACATCCTCACCATCAGTTAATTATTACGGCATTTCCCGGCAACCTTTACCGGAAAACGTATGAAAACAGCAAGTTATTTTATGAGCGTTCCGGCAACAATTATTGGGCTGAACTTTGTAAGGTTGAAGAAAGCAGGAAGGAAAGATATATTGGTCAAATAGGAAGGGGACACTGGATTGTACCTTTTGTTTCTCTGGGAGTTCTGGGTGAGTATAATGTTGTCTTCCCGGAGGTGCATACAATATTTGATCTGAGCGAGGCTGATATAGAAGATCTTGTCGCAGGCCTTTTACGGCTGTTTAAATATTTTGACAGCAAAGGTATCTATAGCTTTAATATGGGTTTATTTTTTGCACCGGTAGGTCAAGCAGAAAATTATTTTTCCCTGCATGCACGTATTATACCACGCACATATCTTAATCCTTTCCTTAAGCCGTCAGATGTTAACTCCCTGCAGATGATTTTACAGGAACCTTTTTCAGTAGAGATTCCGGAACAACTCTGTAAGGAACTGGCAGTTTTTTGGAAATAATATAATGTTACACGCAGGAGTTCTCATTATTTACAGAAAAAGCGAAAAAATGATTGACACAGGTTCTTTAATTAGTTTATAATTGATTCGGACATAAGCTCATAATGGCCGGGTAAAGCAAGAAAGGGGGGGGAAATGAGCTGTAATCTTATGTCTGATACCATATTTCCTGCCCATTTGGAGGAGGAGTCTAAATGTATAATGAAAATATAATAGATCATTTTCTAAATCCAAGAAATGCCGGTAGAATTTCTGACCCTGATGGAGTGGGGACACAGGGTGATCCTTCATGCGGAGATTATCTGCGAATATTTATCAAAGTTAAAAATAACTTAATATCCGATATCAAGTTTGAAATTTTTGGCTGCCCTGCAGCAATTGCAACCAGCAGTGCTCTTACCGAACTGGCTAAGGGGAAAACTATTGACGAAGCGCTAAAAATCACTGATGCTGATATAATTACCTTTCTCGGTGGACTCCCCGATCCCAAAATCCATTGTTCCAACCTGGGTGCAGGAGCCCTTCGGCTAGCGATTTTGGATTATCAGAACCGGCTCGCATCCGAAGACAATGATTCTCACTAATAAATTTATACGTCTAAATTATCGATAATGAAAGGAGTACTTATCAGCCATGGCTTCAGATACATCTACACAACAAAAAGGAAAAATAGAAAAAATATCCCGTTCCGACGTTAAACATGTCATCGCGATAGGCAGCGGAAAGGGAGGCGTCGGTAAATCTTCAATAACCGCCCTACTTGCTGCAGGGGCCAGAAAAGAAGGCTTTAATACAGGCATTCTCGATGCCGATATAACCGGCCCAAGCATTCCAAAGATGTTCGGGTTGAAAACCGGCCAGGAGAACAGGGGAGTATCGCCCTTTGAAAGTACATTGGGAATCAAAATAATGTCTCTTAATTTATTGCTTCAGAACGAGGACGATCCTGTAATCTGGAGAGGACCCTTAATCGGTGGTGCAATAAAACAATTCTGGACGGATGTAGAATGGGGAAAACTAGATTATCTTTTTATCGACCTTCCACCCGGCACAGCAGATGCCCCGCTGACGGTTATGCAGATCGTGCCCCTTAATGGAATAGTAATAGTCACTTCGCCTCAGGATCTCGCCTTAATGGTAGTAAAAAAAGCTCTGAAAATGGCTGAAGCGATGGATGTACCGGTAATGGGCATTGTAGAAAATATGAGCCATTTAATCTGCCCACACTGCCTGGCAAAAGTGGAAATATTTGGACCCAGTAAAGGCGAAGAAATCTCAAAGTCCACCGGAGTACCGCTTTTAGATGTTTTGCCGCTGGATAAAAAACTGGCAGAGCATTGTGATAACGGCAGTATTGAACAATATGAAAGCGGGTTATTTAAAAAACTGCTTACGATAATGGAATAAGGAGGTTGTACAGAATAATGAAAATTGTAATCAGCTCAAAAGGAAAAGAGATTAACTCTCTCCTTGATTCGCGTTTTGGCCGGTGTTCTTTCTTTGCAATTTACAATGATAAAAAGAGTGAATGGGAATTTTTACCTAATCCAGGCGCTCTGGAGGGAAGCGGAGCAGGGATAAAAGCCGCGCAATTTTTAATTGAACAAAATCCCGATATTCTACTAACAGGCGATTTGGGGCCAAAAGCTGCTCAAATCCTTAATGCTTCCGGGATTAAAATCTATTCTCTTCCTGAAGTAACCCTGGAAGAAGCTTTGAAACAGTACAAACAGGGCCAACATCGGCCAATTACCGAGGCTACCGTTGAATCTCATTCAGGAATGGGGTTTTCTGGTAATGCCAGCGATCAAGACGGGGTATTTCCCGCCAACGAAAATACCGCATCTTTAAAGGGAAAAGTGGCAATAGCCAGCGACGGTTCAGTAGTTGCCCAGCATTTCGGCCGTTGTCCGGCTTATACGCTGGTTGAAATAGACAACGGTAAGCCAGTAAATAAAAATGTTATACCCAACCCGGGGCACCAGCCCGGATTCTTACCTCGTTTTTTGAGTGAAAAAGGGGTTAGCTGTGTGATTGCCGGCGGTATGGGCCCCCGCGCACAAAATCTTTTTAAGGAACGGGGAATTAATGTCATTGTTGGCGTTACAGGCCCAATTGATGAAGTGATTGAAAGCTATTTATCAGGGAATCTTATTGGTGGTGAGAGCCTCTGTGGGCATGATGGCAATGATCATAGCCATGGCTGTGAAAACCATTGAAGTAGCTTAGTGTATAAAGGAACCGAACCGTAGATAATGAATTCCGGAAAAATTATATAATATTCCAAGCAGGTTTACTTCTTTCATTATCCTTCGGTATATAATTAGTAACAGCTTAAAGTAGCACTGGTTAATACCAGTGCCACTTATTCTTTTATTAGAATTATTAATGTGTGTTTATGTTATGGTATTTCATACAGATTAAACACATAATTTTTAAAGCAATCTCATACTGAAAAAATTTTGGAGAGGGAATTATATGTGTGGCCGTTTTTCGCTTTATAGATTAGAAGGAATAATAGAAAGATTTCGCGTTAAAAAAACAACTTTTCAGATTATCCCCAGTTACAATATTGCTCCTTCACATGAGATATTCGCTATAGATAGTAACAATCAGCTGATTAAGCTCAAATGGGGACTTATACCCTTTTGGACAAAGGAAAGGACCTTAAAAAAAACTATTATTAACGCTAGGGCCGAAAGTGTTGATAAAAAACCAGCCTTTAAAAATAGCTTTAAATATAAGCGCTGTTTGATCCCTGCTGACGGCTTTTATGAGTGGAAGGCAGAAGGTAAACGGAAAGTCCCATACCGCATCTCCTTAAAAAATAACGAATTATTTGGTTTTGCGGGGCTGTGGGATTCTTGGAAAGCTCCTTCGGGTAAAGTAATCAATACCTGCGCTATAATTACTACCGCCGCTAATAGCTTGGTTAAACCCATTCATAATCGTATGCCCGTAATTCTCCCCAGGGAAGCTGAAAATATCTGGTTAAACCCTTCTTTAACTGATAGCCAGGTACTAAACAATTTACTAATACCCTATCCTGCGGAATTAATGAAAGCATACAAAATTTCTGATCTTGTAAACTCACCGAGCAATAACACACCAAAGATAGTGGAAGCAATTGCGGAAAGCTATTTTTCATGTTAGAAATGCACTCATTATTGGCCTATTGGCTTTGGATTGTTCAGGTTAACGCTATAAACTGGAATTTATTTATGTGAATTATTAGCGTTAGGCAATAAGCTATTATTTCCCGGGCAAACGCAAAAATCGACTAAAATCTATTCCTATTCTTTAACAGCCGCCATTTATAAATAATCCGGCATGTTAAATTATTTATTTGCATACATTAAAGTAAAATTTGATTATTATCTTTCTTGCCTTTAATTGATATTTGTGTTATCATGTTTAATATAATTTCACGTTTATTCAGTAATTTGTGAATATTTAGACAAAACCATTGCTTTGTTCTATTGACATTCTCTGGAGATATTAAGCAAAACATCATCCAACTCATGAGAATGTTTTTTTAAAGGAGGTGAAAAACAAGGACAACAATAAAAAAGTTCTTCTGATCCATTTGGATTCTTTTATAGGGGGTGATAAAACTATTTATTTTTAATGGAAAATTTCAAACTACGGCATGCTTGCCTATACTTGCCTATAAGAGAGGTGTAAAATAATATGTCCAGCGGATGGCTTGCCTGGTGGTGCGTAGGAATAGCCAGTATCATCCTTACTGTGGTTGGGACCATCATAACGATTGTGGGGTGGAAAGAATGACATTACCTGAGTTGACGCCTGCTTATACAATTGCTGCAATTGCAGGCCTGGCGGTGATGCTAATAGTCTGTTTTATTTTGGGATTGGTTGCACGTAAACGAGCCGCTTCTTACGATTCTTATATGGTTGGACAACGTGAAATAGGGCCGTTTATAACCGGTTGCGCCATTTCGGCAACCTATCTCAGCGGCTGGGCAACCATGGGTATGATGGGTATCACATATGCTGTAGGTTGGTCTGGAATGTGGTTTGCGGGCGTTTTCACAATTTTTGGCATCGTACCTACAATTTTTCTTGCCGCCCGCAAGTTAAGTGAATTTAGTGCGCGAAACAATACTCGCACCCTTGGAGATATCGCCCGCATTCGTTATGACAGCAAGCTAGCTTCAACCTTTGTAGCTGCAGCCATGGCCCTTTTGATGTTTGCTTATGCAGTCGGGCAGCTCAAGGCTGCCGGCACTCTCTGGTATGCCGTTACGGGCCTTTCACCGGTATGGTGCCTCTTATTTGCTGTTGTCGTCGTGCTCATATACCTGATTATTGGAGGTTATACTGCCACGCAATGGGCGATGGGTTTTCAGGGAATTCTCCTGGGAATTGCCTGCTTTGTTCTGGGTGTTTTAGCTCTTAGTTATGTCGGTGGCGGAGCAGGTATGGAAGCAAAATTAGCTGCAGAAGATCCCAACCTTTTAATGATTGTGCGCCCCGATTTACCTCGAGTAGGTTCTAACCAGCTTTTCTCTGATCTGATAGGTGTTACTTCGTGCTTTGTTCTTTTCTTTAGCATGAGCACCGGGATGCCGCACAACGTTGCCCGTTTCCTGGGAATGCGGCCAATGAAGAAAAAAATGGACTTTGTCTGGTTAATTCTACCTGTGTTTGCTATCGCCGGTTTTCCCATCATGCTTAATGCTACCACCGGTTTATGCGCACGCGCAACATTTGGTCCCGCCCTCTTCGACATTTTACCCTGGAAGGGCGATCTTGCAGCTCCTTACATGGCAATGCAGGCTGGCGGCGTACCCTTGGCAACTCTCTATGTCACAGGTGTTTTTGCAGCGACACTTTCTACTTTTTCCGGGATGATCATGATTATTGCAGGCAATATCGCCAATGATATTATCGGGAACTGGGCACCAAAAGTGCCGGCGCAAACCCTCTTGTTCCTGAACCGGATATTATTAATACCGGTTGCCCTTGTACCTTTCTTCTGGACGCTCTACAACCCTCCACCGCTTCTGGCATTGCTTACCGGTCAGGCAGCTGCGGGATTTGGAGGAATGTTTTTGCCAACGATAACTCTAGGTCTCTGGTGGAGAAGAGCAACTAAAGAGGGGGCTATTGCTTGTGTTTCCTATGGCTTATTGGCAACTATAATTTTTTCTTATCTGGTAGGCAAAAATTTACTAGGTATGGGTTGGGCGATTTGGCTGATCGTGCTCGGCTCGATTATTTGCTATGTGGTCGGCAGCCTTCTTTCTAAACCGCTGCCCGAGAAAAAATTGAATGAAATACTAGGTCCCGCAGCGTCAGCTCATAAAAACGGCCCGGTTTCAGTTAGTTAATATATAAAGGATTATGCAAAATAATAAAAAAGCGGTTTCACTCTTCAACAGTTTATCGGTTTTCTGTTAGAATATGTGAACCGCTTTTTTATATAAAAAACTAATATTGTTTTATGCGGCTATAGTTAGTATAATATAGGGTAATACCAGCAATATACTTTGTTACTCCCATCATATCACAAGCTTTACTCATGGTTAATCCCTATTAAGCCAAAAAAGGAATTTACTCAATATGTATAGAATTGTTTATTATAAGTAGTTTACCCTAATAGTTTTAAATTGCTTCTGAGTAATAATTCGCATGGAGGTTGAAATGCTGAAAAATATAAATATCTGGAAAAAAATCTTCATCGGCTTTGTAATTATCGCAGCAGCGCTTCTTCTTATAACCGGCCGGGTTACTATAAAACAATCTTATAATAATGTTAAACAACAGGCGGAATTGACTTTAAACAATAATTTAAACTCAGCCAACAGGCAGCTAAACCGCAGGCTTGACAATATATTGTTCATTTTAAATTTTTTATCAAAAAGCCACGATATTTTCAAGGATAGGATAATAAATCATGATTTAGATTCACTGCATGAGTTTATTATTAAATTTAAAAAAAAATACGGATTAAGCTTTGTTGTGATTACAGATCCTTCCGGGAAAATAATATCCAGTGCCAACAATACTCATTCTTACGGAGAAAAGTTAAGTGAAGATAAATCTCTTTTATTATTTCTGAATGGAAAACAGCTAAAGGGGATTACAGTATTAAACGAAAATTTTTTAATCAGGGAAAACCTTAGCGAACAAGCATATGTTAAAATAATGCCTACTTCTGAAGCCAGATCTTATGAAATAACTGAAGAAAGAAGAGGCATAGCCTTAACAGCTTCTGTTCCGGTATACAACGACAATAACGAACTTATCGCATTTCTGTTGGGAGGGGAACTTCTAAACCGACATACTGCTTTTGTTGATGAGGTTACGGAAGCGCTTCAGGTTTCTACAACTATTTTTCTAGATGATCTGCGTATAGCAACTTCTAGCCGTTTGGATAACGGGGATCGAGCAATTGGAACAAGGGTTTCGGAAAAAATTGCCAATATAGTACTGGATCGTGGAGAACGTTACCTAGGAAGGGAATTTATATTGGATCAATGGTATTTAACCGCCTATGATCCGATCTTTAATATCAATAACGATGTGATAGGGATTTTATATGTTGGAATACCGGAAGAACCTTTTATCCAGATGAGAAACGACGCCATGAATAGCTTTATCTCGGCAGCAGTCCACAGCATTATGATAGCCACTTTATTAGCATTTTTCATCATCAGGTCCATTACAAATCCCCTCCATAATCTTATAGATACCATGCAAAAAGTGGAACACGGCGATTTATCCCATAGGTATTCCCCAAAAGGGAAAAACAGGAGGGAGGAGAAAGAAGAAAATCCTTTTAGTGAAAACAGTCCTGCAAAACCCAATAACACCAAGTTATTGCCGGCATTTAAAAGCCGGGATCAGAGAGGAGATGAAATACAGCAGCTGGGGAGTTTTTTCAACAAGATGATGGACAGTTTACAGGCGAACTGGCAAAAAAATCAGGAATTAAAAGCCCAATTAGAAGAAAAAGAGAGGATGCGCCTTTATCTGCTGCAGAAAATTATCACCACCCAGGAAGAAGAGAGAAAAAGGATCTCCCGCGAGCTTCATGATGAAACAGGCCAGTCACTAACAGCTCTGATACTTGGATTGAGGCGGATCCAGGAAGCAGATGATATTAACGAAGTTAGGAAGCTTGCAGGCGATTTCAGGGAAATTGTTCATAAAACGCTGGAGGAAATTCAGTGGCTTTCCTTTGAATTAAGACCGAGCGCTCTTGATGATCTGGGTTTATATGCAGCCATAAATCGCTATATAAAAGAACTCTCACGTTATTCAGACTTTAATATAGAATATGAACAGCAAAAGTGCAAAGATATTAGAATGAATTCTGCAGTGGAGACTACAGTCTATAGAATAGTACAAGAAGCGCTTACCAATGTAATAAGACATGCTGAGGCTCAAAATGTAAGAGTATCCCTGAAATGTGATCACAATAATATTGAAGCAATCATAGAAGATGACGGCAAAGGATTTGATTATACTATATTACAAAAAGATCAACATGCTCTTGGACTTTTTGGGATGACTGAAAGGGCCTCGTTGGTAGGCGGAAAGCTTGTTATAGATACTGCACCTGGAAAAGGAACCCGGATAACATTAAGTATCCCTGAGGTTACGAAATTCAATAACTGATGAGAAAACCTGTATAGTCAAGAGAGCTTTTAGTTCGAGAGGCTTACTTCAGATTTATTTATCTTATATAAATTAGGGAAATATTGATTACCCAAGATGGGGATAGGGTATCCCCATCAAGTGAAAAAATGTAGGAAATTAATTGTATAAAACTCCATCTTTGTGAGATATTTAAAGATAGACAATATATCAGTGGAGGTAAAAGATGTCTATTCAGAGGTATCCCCATCTATTTTCCCGTGCCAAAATCGGCCCCATAGAACTCCCAAACCGGGTAGTTATGGCCCCTATGGGAACAGGGCTGGTTAACAATGACGGTCACTACTCCTGGCAGCAGATCGAATACTATGCAAGCAGGGCGCGCGGCGGTGTTGGATTAATACTTGTCGAAGCGGCCATGGTAGAAATGTCTATTGACCCTTCGCCTTTTCAGATCAAAGTTGCCCTTATCGATGCACCCGATAAGATTGCGCGTTTAAATGACCTTGCACAGATTATCCGCTATTCCGGAGCTGTTCCCGGCATACAGCTTTCCCTGGGCCAGGGAAGGCAAGCCGATGTAGCCGAGGCGAGCAATCCACCGGTTTCAGCATCAGCGGTTCCTGCTTTTGCTAACCCTGATGTGACTTGCAGGGAGATTACTACTGAAGAAATACAAAGATTAATAGCTGCTATGGCCGAAGCAGCGGAAAGAACGGCAAACGCCGGCTTTGATCTAATTGAGGTTCACGGACATGCCGGCTACTTAATCGATCAATTCCTTTCATCAAACATTAACAAGCGAACTGATACCTATGGAGGAGATCTGGAGGGCCGTTTCCGCCTTGCTCGGGAACTATTAAGCGCTATTCGGGAACGAGTAGGCAATCATATCGCTATAACCTTCAGGTTAAGTGTTGATCACAAGGGCGCCGGCCGCAGCCTTGATGAAGGAATTGTCTTGAGTAAAATGCTTGAAGAAGCAGGTTATGATGCCATCCATGTCGACGCAGGCACCTACGATACAATGCCCTGGATTTTCCCGCCAACCTATATGGGTACATCTTGCATGAGTGATCTGGCTTCAGCGGTTAAAAAAGAGGTAAAAATACCGGTCATCGCCGTAGGCAGTATCTTAAAACCGGAGTTTGCCGAAGAAATTTTAAAAACCGGCAAAGCTGATTTTATTGCCCTTGGACGCCCTCTACTTGCTGATCCTAACTGGGCAAATAAAGCCAAAGTCGGCAAGCCGGAAGAGATTCGCTCTTGTATTCTTTGTAACGAATTCTGCATAGGCAGGTTATTTCAATATAAAACTGTCTCCTGTGTTGTCAACGCTACCTGCGGGCGGGAACACTATTTCCATCTATCAAAGACCGAAAATCCCAGGCGGATAACTGTTATCGGCGGTGGCCCTGCTGGAATGGAGGCAGCCCGAGTTGCAGCTGCCCGTGGACACAAAGTAACCCTTTTAGAAAAAGAAAAGGTCCTTGGGGGGCAGCTGGTTCCTGCCACTAAGCCTGTTTTTAAACAAGGGTTAGCTTATTATTTGGAGTACTTGCGCCATCAAATGGAAGTAATGAATGTGGATGTAAGACTAAACGTGGAAGCAAACACAGCTACCGTTAAATACACCAGGCCGGAAGTAGTAATCCTTGCCACCGGAGCAGTACCGTATATTCCAAACATACCGGGGCTGGACGATAGCAGAGTGCGCACCGCTAACCAGGTTCTTATTGAAGGTCTGCCTGAAACCGGCAAGGTTGTCATTGTTGGTGGCGGCCTGGTGGGTTGTGAAACAGCGTTGCATCTATCCAGTCAAGGCAATAAGGTTATTGTGCTAGAAGCGCTTGATGATGTTGCCCAGGATATGAATGCGATCTCCCGCATTACATTGCTGGAGGAATTAGAAAAAGCCGGCGTAGAGTTGAGTACCGGATTCGAATTTCAGGCAATTGAATCGGGACGAATACTTTGCCGCGGCCGTCAGGGAGAAGAAAAACAACTGCGAGCCGATTTCATTGTTCTCGCTTTGGGCTCAACTTCGCAAAGGCACCTGATTAAGGAATTGAGTAAAAACTTCCCCTTGGTCATGGAAGCAGGCGACTGCATTAGACCACGCAAAGTGGGTGATGCCGTACACGAAGGCTTCGCCGCCGGCTGGCGCATTAATTGATATCCGTTTCCATACTTGAGTTTTTGCAGCAGAATCAGCAGTAAAACATTGCTTTTTAATTTTAAGCCCAGATTATTTTCTGGCTTTTTTTTTGAAATTTGCCGATATATGCTTTATAAACATCTAATATAGCCAATAGCTTTCTTAGGTTAATAATCATAAAAATACATTCCCCGAAACGAAATATTTCAAAAAGAAGAGTCGAAAGTTTATACATAAAGTATAAAATATATATCTTACTTTTATCTCCAGCGGATGTATCAATTTACAGTTAATTAAGTTAATATAAAAATAACAACGACTTTAGAAATATTTAAAAAAAGGAGAGGTTAATATAATGTACTGGAATAAAGAATTTGAAACGATGCCCTGGCAGGAAATTCAAAACTATTGGCTTAGTAAGCTTCCTTCCTATTTGGAATACTTAAAAAACAAATCTCCCTTTTATGAAAAGCGCTTGTCTTCTATTGCAAGTAAAGATATTAAAACAATGGATGATTTAAAGAAAATTCCTTTTTTAACAAAAAACGAACTTCGCGATGCTCAAGCGGACAGCGACAGAAAGAATCCCTTAGGTAAAATTCAGGTTGTAGATACAGAAGATATTGTGCAGGTGATTTCATCTTCTGGAACTTCAGGCCGTCCGGTCTACTATGGAGCTACCCAAAAAGACGTTGAAGTATGGCGAGATGCTATAGCTAATGTATATTATACTGCAGGGGTACGGAAGGATGATATCGTAGCCCATACTACAGGTATTCCTTTATTCGCTGGCGGAGCAGCTTATTTTGAAGCAATTAGAAATATCGGGGCAATGACTGTTTGGCCGGGCAACCTATCGACTTCCAGGATGCTGGAAACAATCAGAAACCTCCACTGTAATGTAATTCAGGCAACCGTATCATTTAATCTTTACCTAGCGGAGCGTTGCCAGGATGCATTGGGGGTTGACCCCCGGGAATTAGGTATAACCAATATTATAGGGGGCGGTGAACCCGGCTTAGGGGAAGAAGCGATTCGCCAAAAACTAAAAGATGCCTGGAATGCGAAAACAGTCCGGGAAATTATGGGCCTTGCAGATGTGATGCCGGGTATGTGGGGCGAATGTGAAGCCGAAACAGGCATGCACTTTAATGTCCAGAAATATGTAATGGTTGAGTTGATTGATTCGGAGTCGGAAGAACATTTGCCTTGGGAAACAGGCGTTGTCGGCGAGCTTATTTATACGAATTTTAGCAGGGAAGCTACACCAATTTTAAGATATCGATCTGCGGACCTTGTCCGTGTGGAGGGTATATCCTGTTCATGCGGCAGAACGTCTCCGAAGATTCGTTGCATCGGCAGGGCGGATGACCTCCTGATATTTAAAGCTATGAACGTATATCCTTCCGCAATTCGCGATGTGGTGCTCAAGCATTTTGAGAAGTACCTGACAGGCCAATTGCAGGTAGTGAAAGATCATCCCGAACAGGTTCGCTTTGATAATGCAATACCTGTAGATATTGAGATCTTGCCGGAACATGAGCAAGCCAATTTAAAACAACAAATTGAAAAAGTTGTAAGGGATACTTTAAATATTCGCATAGATGCAAATCTTGTTCCCCCGAACACCATCCAAAGGACGCAGTATAAATCACCACTGATCCGAGTTCGGGAAAACAACAATAAGTAAAAATAAAGAATAAGGCTACAAAGCCGGTATAAGCCCTAAGATTATTGCTACGCCATTTAATATCTAGCGGTAACCAAAGAGAACAAGGGCAATATTGAATAATTAAACCCTCTCGCGTAGGATATTCGTAATAAAAAACCCTTCAAGAGCGTTTCTTGCTCTAAGGGTTTTTTTATATACAAAGCAATTTTTACCTTCCTTTTTTATCAAACAAAGATAAAACAAGCACACTTAGCGCTTGTTTATGCAATCTAAAACTTTAAGCCTCATGCCCTCCAATTTTATTGGCTCGATCAAAAAGCAATCCGCCTTGAGAAAGTGAAGCTAATCTAAATATGCTTGTTATCCCGTAACGTTTCCGGACTGAATCCACCGCCTTGCTCAAGGCTATTTTTTCTTCTTTTTTATCAAACAGGGAAAGCTGAATTTCCTGCAAATCAGTTAAACCTGAAAGACTAATTCCCAAAGCTCTTACTGGTTTGCGATCCCAATAAGCATAAAACAGCTTTAGCACGTACGGATAAACGTCCATTGTTACAGCTGTAGGCTCCGACATTTTGACCTGTCTGGAAAAACCCGTTGGAAAATCAAAATCAGCACCCCGGCAGTATACATTAACAACCCGGCCAACCTTGCTAAGGCTTCTAGCGCGCCGGCATACTTCCTCGGTAATCTCCAAAAGCACAACTTCAATTTCCTTTTTAGATCTGTAATCCCTGGGTAAAGTTATAGAATGCCCTACGCCTTTACGAATATCTTTCATGCTTATTGAAGGCTCAATTACAGAATAATCAATTCCGTGAGCATTGAGCCAGAGAATCTCTCCATTAATACCCCACCTGCGTTTTAAATCCTCTTTTTTTAGCGTAGCCAGATGCCCTATTTTTCTAATCCCGATATTTAAAAAATTGCGCTCCATTCTCGATCCTACGCCGAATAAATCTCTAATAGGAAGAGGCCAGGTATGTTTAGCATAATTATCATGTGTTAGTTTAAAAAAACCGTCTTTGTTTTTTTTAGCAAATCTATCACAGGCCATTTTAGCTTGCAAAGGATTTTCTCCGATACCGACTCTACATCTGATATTAACTTTCTCCCATACTTTCTTAATTATAAGTTTGGCCATATCTTCAGGAGTCCCAAACAACTTTTCACATCCGGTCATATCCAGGAACTGCTCATCGATAGAGTAGGGGGCTACCCGATCACTGAAACCATTAAATACTTCCGTAATTTTCAAAGACACATCTATATAATCCCTCATGTGTGGCCTGACAAAAATTATCCCGGGACATAATTTTGTACATTCCCATGCAGCCATACCTGTTTTTATACCATAAGCTTTCGCTTCTTTGGTGGCGGCAAGGACAATTCCATGTCGCAGCTTCGGATCACCACATACAGCAACAGGCTTGCTACGCAAAGAAGGATTTTTAGCAACTTCCACGCTGGCATAGAAAGATTCCATATCTGCAAGCAAAATAATTTTTCTCATTAGCCTTACACCTACGAACTTATGTTCTATAATTATAGCTCTTTTAGGAGTATAAGGCAATAATAAGTGTGGTGGAAAATTGTTAGCGTTAAACACACCCACATAGCTTAATTCTATTAAATATGCGAAAAAATTAATGCCTAATTTTAAAAGATTTTCCTGCCCTTACGTCTCACCGATAAGCCTGAAAGTTTTTTAAATGCTTTAATTCTGTTTCTAAAACATTTTTTTAAAATATCCTATTGACAATAATTTTTTTACAGTGTAGTATATTTAGTACATAGTATACGGTCGACAGCATACCGTCGCCGGTATGCCGGTTTATTTTGCTAAACGGGAATAGAATTTAAAATACCTGAAAGGGGTTGATTAACTTTAATAAGGGCGACTATAAAATAGAGCGTGATTTAATTGTTGATCAAATATTTGAAGTGCTAAAAAAACAAATTTTGGCCGGGAAATTGAAACCAAATGAAAGGTTAATTGAAAAACAAATTGCAAATTCTTTTAATGTCAGCAGATCCCCGGTACGTGAGGCACTAGCAAAATTGGAACATGAAGGGTTGGTATACAGAAAAAAGCAATACCGGCGGGTAGAAGTTATTACAGAAAAAAAGATTGTTGAGCAATACCAGTTATGGCAAATGATTGAAGGTTATGGTGCGCAACTTGCCTGTCAAAATGTTGAAGATAAGGACATACAGAAACTGGAAAACATTTGCCAAAAAATGGAGTCAAATGTTGAGGATTTAGCAATGTATAGGAATTTAAATTTATCATTTCATGAACAACTAGTCCAGAGCTGCCCCAATAAAAAAATTATAGAAATGCATACACAAGTTATCACCCACAACCGCTGGGTTATGAATTTTACCCTAATGGATGAAATGGATCCCAAACTATCTATCAGCGACCACAGGAACATTTTGGAGGCGTATAAGGAAAAACAACTTGTAGCCTTGGAAAATTATATCCGTTCCCATATAGAAAATGCCTTAAAGCGGGTAAAAAACAATTTCAACCGGTACTCAGAATACGAGGGTTCATCTGAAGATATCTTATAAAAATAAGGGAGTGTAAACAACATGTATGCTTCTAGTACAAAGACCAGAATGGTTAATGCTTTAGAAAAGGTTACCGGACAAGCAAGATTTACAGAAGATCTGGAAATACCCGGTTTGCTCTATGGAGTTGCTGTTTATAGCAATATTTCAAAAGGCTTTGTCCGCAAGGTTGATCTGGAAGCTGCACAAAAGGTTCCTGGTGTCAAAAAGATTCTTTTACCGGAAAATATACCTGGAAGAAACCTGCTGGGTAGTCATGAATTAAGCCATCCGATAATAAGCAGCAAAATCAATTATTTTGGTGATGCAGTTGCTCTTATTGCTGCCGAGTCAGAGGAAATTGCGAGAAAAGCTGCCTGCCTGGTAAAAGTTGACTATGAGGAAAAAGAAGGCATATATACCATAGACGAAGCCATGGAAAACGGCGATTTGCTATTTAACCATTTGCAGCATTTCCACGGCGACATTGAAGCCGGCTTTGAAAAATCTGATGTAATAATAGATGGAACCTATTTTACCCCTTTTATAGACCACATATATTTAGAACGGGAATCTGCCTTAGCCCTTCCGGAACCAAATGGCCGCCTTACAATTTATGGTGGATGCCAGGAACCCTATCACATGCCTACGGTTGTTTCTGAGGTTTTGAACTGCCCCAGGGAGCAAATCCGATTTATTGGAATGTCCATGGGAGGGGCATTTGGGGGTAAATCAGAGGATTCTTTTATGGTAGCTTGCCGGGCCGCGCTCCTGGCTGTTCATTGTATGAGGCCTGTTTTGTTCGTGGTTTCCCGGGAAGAATCCATGCGAAGTTCTACAAAACGCCATGAGGCAAAACTGTATTATAAGATAGGTGCCAGCAAACAAGGGGAATTAACAGCTCTGGAAGCCCGTGTGTACCTAAACAAGGGAGCTTATTTAGGATCTGGAGGAAAATTGCCCCCGGCATTAAACCGAGTATATTGGCATTATACAGGGCCGTATCGCATACCCAACACTGTTCTTAACGCTTACCTGCTGCGCACAAACAACCCTTGCAGCGGCCAGATGCGTTCCCCAGGTGTTCCCCAGATCTGTTTTGCTGTGGAATCCATAATGGATCAATTGGCAGAAGCCCTGAACATGGATCCTCTAGAATTTCGCCTAAAAAATGTTCTTGAAGCTGGAGAAGTTACAGCTAACGGGATATATCTTAAAGACAGTGTAGGAATTAGGGAAGCCATACAGAAAGGATCACGCTTGTTTGACTGGGATAGTCGTCGATCACGGGGATCACAGGGTGATACTCAAACTCTTAAAGGGGTAGGAATGGCTTCTTCTTGGCATGGCATAAGCTACGGCAATGAAAAAGATACCGCCGAGGCACGTATTTTTTTGCTGCACAACGGCAAATTTTTGATCAGAACAGGGCTTGTTGAACTTGGGCAGGGTTTGCAAACTGTTTTAGCCCGGGTGGCATCTGAAGAGTTGGGTGTGCCAATGGAGCAGATTACCATTACCAGCCCTGATACGGATATAGACCCCGATAGCAAAAATACAACATCTTCGCGCGCTACAGTAGTGGGCAGTTTGGCAATCAGGCTTGCAGCCCAAGAAGCTATCAAAAATCTTATCAGCCATGCAGCGAGGCTAAAGGGTGGGGCGGCAAGTGATTTTTTCTGGAAAGGTGGCATTGTTCACAGCAAGAACAGCGCCTGGAGTATAAATTTAGCCGACCTTGCAGCGCAAACTGGAAGTGAAAGGCCACTTTTGGTTGGCAATGGCAAGTGGCAAGATAAAGCAGGGAAAAAAGGATATACAACTTACGGTTATGCGGCTCATTTCGTGGAGCTGGAGGTAGACAGGAAAACAGGTTATATAAAACTTCTGCGGTTGGTTGTTGCCCAGGATGTGGGCAAGGTGTTAAACTACCAAACTTTGAAAGGCCAGGCTATAGGCAGCGCTATGATGTCAGCAGGCTATGGATTGCTTGAAAACATTATCCTGGAAAAAGGTAAGATTTTAAACCCCAACCTTCGCGACTATCGCATCCCATTGTTTACAGAATGTCCTTCTATAAAATGTGTTTTCATTGAAGATCCTTGTTCAGAATATGTATTTGGAGCCAAGGGCGCAGGGGAACCTTCTGCAGTGCCTACAGCCTCTGCCATTGCAAATGCATACTATAACGCCACTGGTTTAAGGATATATAGACTGCCTATTACCCAAGAAAACATAACGGGTGGTAAAAAACAGGCATAAAACCAGGGTTTGCCATAAATTTTATGGGATAAGACGGGAGGTGCTTTGCGGGACATGAAACATTTAATTAATTTCAAAGTTAACGGCATTAGTCATTCAATGGAAGTTACATCTAACACTACTTTGCTTGCATTGTTAAGAGATAGTCTAAAGCTGAAAGGTACCAAAAAAGCCTGTGGAACCGGTGACTGCGGGGCTTGTACAGTTTTGGTAGATGGCAAGGCGGTTAATTCTTGTATCTATCTGGCCCTTAATATTGACGGCAAGGAAGTTTTAACAGTTGAAGGCCTGTCTAAAAATGGAAAATTGGATTTTCTTCAAGAAGCTTTTATAGACGAAGGGGCAGTCCAGTGTGGGTATTGTACACCAGGTATGCTAATGTCGGCCAAAGCTTTGTTGGATGAACATCCTAACCCTACAGAAGAACAAATCAGGATAGGTTTAGCCGGCAATGTGTGTCGTTGTACCGGTTATGAACAGATCATCCAGGCTATTAAAACAGCGGCCAAGAAACGTAGCGAATATGAATTCCAGGATAAGGAGAGCTAGGTATGGCTATATTAAATACTTTCCACTTTCACAAACCGGTTTCTCTTAAGGAAGCAGTAGAATTGCATGAAAACTACGGACCCCAGGCGAGTTATATAGCGGGGGGAACAGATGTAATAGTGGGGTTAAAAAAGAACAAGCTGGAACCGGGACACTTGATTTCCTTGCTAAATATTCCAGGATTAAATCATATCAGTTCGGATGGGAAGGAACTGCACATTGGTGCATTAACAACACACCGGCAGTTGGAGATGAATGAAGAAATAGGGCAGAAGTTTTCCGTACTTCACGATGCCGTTAAACAGATTGGTTCCGTTCAAATTCGTAATGTAGCGACCTTGGGGGGGAATCTGTGTAGCGCCCTGCCTTCCGCCGATTCTGCTTCTCCTTTGCTGGTTTTAAATGCAAAAATTAAAACTGCAGGGGTTAAGAACAGGATTTTGGCCATAAATGATTTTTTTGTCGGGCCGGGCCAAAGTGCATTGGAACCATCGGAAATTGTAACAGAAATCATTATTCCCTACCCCCACCAGCGTTCCGGTGCAGCATATGTCAAGTTGGGTAGGCGTGGGGCAATGGAGATTCCCCTTATTGGCGCAGCAGTATATTTTGAAGTTGACGAACTTGGTTTTTGCACCAAGGCCCGGGTGGCTTTAACGACTGCAGCGCCTACCCCTATACGCGTCCCCAATGCTGAAGCTGCCCTGGAGGGTAAAAAGTTGAATCAAGATGTTTTTCGTTCTTGCGCTGAAAGGGCCCTTTTGGATGCTTCGCCCCGTACAAGCTGGCGAACCACGGCAGAACATCGCCGGGCCGTAATTCCTGTACTAGTTGAAAGGGCATGTGCTATAAGCCTGGCACGCATAGAACAATCGTCTTAAACTTTCGAGTGTCTTGATGCAAGGTTACGGCAATTGCAAACATACTGGGTGAAGGGGGAGTATTGCAGATGAACAACCTGTCTATGACTTTTGCTTGCGTGGACAATGTCAGAATAGGCCAAATAATAAGAAAACTGGTGAGCCCCCAAAATATTGACTTGAACATTCTATTATTTGAAAACTACTCCGATCTATTTCAAGAAGTCTTTTCCAAAAAAAAGTATGATCTTGCGGAAATATCTTTGTCCGGTTATATCAAAGCAAAATCGGAGGGCAATCAAACTTTCCTTGCTATACCTGTTTTTCCATCAAGAATGTTTAGACATTCATTTATCTTTGTTAATAAAAATTCCAATATCAAGGAACCACACCAGTTAAAAAATAAAGTGGTTGGGGTCCCCGATTACACCTCCACCGCCAGCCTTTGGATCAAAGGTTTACTTAGTGACCAATACGGGGTAAAACCCGAGGAGATTAGGTGGTTGCAGGGTCCCCTTGATGATATTAATGAAAGGCAGAAAGTGGGCATTGTTTATAAAGATGTATCTATTGAAGAAACCGGTGAAGGTAATACATTAAACCAAATGCTGTTGGAAGAAAAGATACAGGCTATTGTATCCCATAAAATACCTTCTTGCTTTAGAAGTAACCCCGGGACAATCCAAAGGTTATTTACAAATTATAAAGATTTAGAAGTTGATTACTATAGAAAAACCAAGATATTTCCCATCATGCATACCGTAGTTATCAAAAATGAAATTTATCAAAGGCATCCTTGGGTTGCTTTAAGCTTGCAAAAAGCTTTCAGTCAGGCTTTGGCGCATTCTTTGGAGGAATTGAATAAAACAGATGTTTTAAATACTAACATAATATGGGAAAAAACTGCTCTAGAAGAACAAAACTCAATTTTCGGGGCCAACCCCTGGTCTTATGGGATTAAAAACAATTACCACGTTCTGGATACGGCGGCAAGATATTCATATGAACAAGGTTTATCCAAATGCAGAATGACGGTGAAAGAGCTGTTTTGCCCAACTACATTAGAAACCTAGAATAATTAAAAGGGAGGGTGTTTTAACATGGGTGGGGGGTGTTCTAACATGGGTAAAGTAGTGATTTTGGCTACAGGAGGGACGATCGCCTGTAAAAAGGATCCGGTAACTAATGAAGTAAAACCTTCGTTAACCGGCGAGGATCTGATTGATACTGTTCCCGGAATTGATCAAATTGCCAACTTTGAGGTTGAAAACTTTTCACAATTGCAAGGCGCGGCACTTTCTTTAAACCATTTATTAGCCCTGGCTCAAAGGATAAAAAACATATTGGACCGGCCTGATGTTTCCGGGGTAGTAATAACACAGGGAACTGATTCTATTGAGGAAACATCTTACTTTTTCGATATTGTAGTTGACAGCGAAAAGCCCGTTATCGTTACAGGATCAATGAAAACACCTTTTTCCTTGGGTTTCGATGGGCCTGCAAACCTTGCGGATGCGCTTGTTTTGGCTAGTTCGGAGGAAGTACGGGGCATGGGAACTCTAGTTGTAATGAACGGAATTGTTTACAGCGCCAGATCCGCCGTTAAATCCAACACAATAATTCCTAACGCCTTTACCTCCGTTAATCAGGGAGCCGTAGGACAAGTTGCGGAACATAAAGTGTACTTATTTGGTGGTATAAAAAAACAGATCAAAATTCCTTTACTACAAAATAATATTGAAAGCATAGATGTTAACGTGGCCTTGATAAAAGCAGTGTTGGATCCAGGAAATATTCTTCTAAATTGTCTAGTTCAGTCAGGAATAGATGGCATCGTAGTTGAGGCTATGGGTGCTGGCCATGTTCCCCCTTGTATGCTCGAACCTTTAGGGATTGCGATCGAAAAAAATATCCCCGTAGTAATAACCTCCAGATGTGGCACAGGCCCCTTATTAAAAAACACCTATTCTTTTGAAGGCAGTGAACAATCGTTAAAAAAATTAGGTGTAATATTTTCAAATTTAACAGGCTTGAAGGCAAGGATCAAACTTATTGCAGCCCTTAGCCTGGGTGAGGAGGGGATAGCAAAATATTTTAATTCTGAATGACAGGTTTACAGTAATTACGACGTTGGATAGGTAGTTGGCATTTTCTTCTTTGCGTGCATTCAGTGTGAACAACCGAAACAGTATTCAAGTTAATGCCAAGCCAGGAGGGTTTTGTTCATTGCTTATTACAACTGGATTTAATAAATTATTATAAAAACCAGAGGTGAAAACAAACAATGGCAAATAAAGCATTGGGCACCAAAGAACAGCTGGAATATTTAAAGAAAAATGGTATACCCCTTAGTCCGGCCATAAGATATGGAAACCTAATCTTTGTTTCGGGACAACCTCCCGTAGATTTAAAAAGCGGGGTATTAATTAGCGGAGATATTGAAAAGCAGACGGAACAAGTTATGGAAAATTTAAAAATAACGCTTGAGTCGTCTGGTTCTTCCCTGAATAAAGTATTAAAAACAACGATATATGCAACAAATGCCGGTTTTTATGATCAAATTAATAAGGTATATGCAAGATATTTTAACGATAGCAAGCCTGCAAGAACTTTTGTGACAGTAGGTTCGTTTAATACCGGTTTTGATATAGAAATTGACTGCATAGCTTTTGTTGAAGATTAAGAAGGACAAACATTATAATTTTATATTCTAGAAAGGACTAAAGGAGGAAGAACCGTGAAAAAGCTGTTATGTTTAAGGTCGTTACTGGTTTTGTTGCTTGTGTTGGGTCTTATTGTTGGGGGTTGCGGTTCTACGGAAAATGCAACAGGAAGCGACGAAGAAAATAACGGGGAAGAAAAGATAACACTTACATTGTCATCTTCTTGGCCGGAACATGCTCTACTCGTAGTGGGCATGCCTATATATAAAGAGTTGGTTGAGGAGTTAAGTGAGGGTAAAATTGAACTTAAATATGTCGGGGGCCCTGAGGCCATTCCAGACTTTGAACACGCCGAAGCCGTAAGGGATGGTACAGTCGATATGAGTTTTACTACGGGTGGTTATTATTTTGATTCATGTCCCGAGGCCACTTTCGTAACGGGATATTCGAATATGTCCTATCCAGAAATGAGGGAAACGGGTGCCCATGATTGGCTAAATGAAGTTCATATCAAAAAAATGAATTCGGTTGTTCTGGGCAATGCGGTCCAGGGTCTAAAATTTGCCGTTTATACCAGGAAACCGGTCTACAAGGTAGAGGACTTCAAGGGGCTGCGTATTCGTGCTACAGCTGTCTACCTTCCTATGATGACCGCTTTGGGAGCTGAAGCTGTTGCGTTGCCCGCAGGTGATATTTATTCCTCGTTGGAAAGAGGCGTTGTTGATGGTTTTTGCTGGAATTCATCCGGTATGACAGATTACAGTCTTCATGAGCAGATCAGTTATGCCATTTACCCCCATTTTATGACCGTAAACAACTTTATAATTATAAACCATGATAAATGGAGCTCTTTGCCCGGGTGGGCACAGGATGTTCTAACAGAGGCAGCTATTAAATTAGAAGAGTTGACACCCCCCATATTCGAAGAATTTGTTGAAAAAGAGGAAGAAATAATGAAAGCAGCCGGGGTAGAATTCATTGAGCTTGAAGAGCCCGAAAAATTTCTAAAACTAATTGATGAAGCAAATGTCGAATATGTAAGGAAAAATTATCCTAATCCGGAAGAAACTCTTAAATACTTATGGAAGCCATTGGAATAAAACATCCGACATTGCTACAAGAAGTTACCAGGGATTTGTTTTTAGGATCTAGTGGGGGAGGGTGGCTACTCCCCCACTCCTATAGACAAGTATTCTATATATAGCTATCAGGCACTTTCTATGAGAGGTGATAACGGCTAATGGACTCCGGATTGATTATCGCAATTTTTATTGGCGGGCTAATAATATTATTAGCATTGCGGGTTCCAGTTTTTATATCGCTTATGCTGGTTTCCCTGGCTGTAAGCATTAAGCTGTTTGGTACGGAACCAGGATCCTTGTTGATCGTCAGGACAGTTTTTTCATCGGTACGTGTATATTATCTTGTAACTATTCCACTTTTTGCTTTAATGGGTGATTTACTTTTTGAATCTGGAATTGCTATGGGCATGATTAAGTCTATATCTGCGCTTATGGGCGGGGGCTTTCGAGGGAGATTATGTGTTATTGCCATAGTGGCCGGAACCTTGTTTGGGGTTCTGAGCGGTTCCTCATTAGCAGCGACAGCCATGATCGGCTCGTTGATGATCCCGGATATGGTAAAAAGTGGTTACAGCAAATCGATTTCCGTTGGATCGGTTATGGGTGCAGGGGGCATGTCCATGGTTATTCCGCCTAGCGGGGTTGCTATTATAGTAGGAACGTTTGGGCAAATGTCGATAGGAAAGTTATTAATCGGTGGAATTGTTCCGGGGATAATATTAGCTTTTTTTAATATTTTGGTTATAGTGCTTTGGGCCGTTTTTATTCCTTCTGCTGCTCCTAAATATGAGGTTCAAACAATAGAATTGAAAGAACGTTTGCGTATTTTCGCGGTTAATATATTACCGATTCTATCTTTGATGATTTTGTTACTGTTAGCAATATTTTATGGCGTTGCAACCCCCAACGAGGCTGCCGGTCTAGGTGTTATTGGAGCGCTGGCTATGGTAATTTTGTACCGTAAATTTAGTTGGGGCGTACTAAAAAGGTCTTTGGATAGATCGGTACGCTTAACCGGTATGATCTTTATGGTCATGGCTTCTGCTTCAGCTTACACTCAGCTTTTAACGTTAACTGGCGCTACCAAAGAATTTGTTAATTCAGTAATGGCTTTGCCCCTTTCACCAGTTGGTACTATGCTCATGATGATTGGAATACTGGTGCTTTTGGGCTGTTTTTTTGAACCAATTTCACTTATTATGCTCGTGTTGCCCCTTTATTTGCCGGTTGCTATCTCTCTTGGCTACAATCCAATTTGGTTTGGGCTATTGTTTTTAATTAATACCGATTTGGCTGATTTGACGCCACCTTTTGGGCTGTATTTGTTTACAATGAAAGGGCTTCTTCCCAAATCCTTTACAATGATCGATATTTATAAAGGAGCTATACCTTTTGCCATGGCGGATTTGGCGACAATACTGTGTATGCTGGCGTTTCCATCTTTGTTTACTTGGCTGCCCAGTTTAATGTAGACAGGATAAATTCGGAACTTTATTGATTTAAAGAAATGGGGTGATTGCAATTATTAAAGAAAAAGCTATGGCTGTACTTAGTTCGTTCGAAAAATATTTTAATAAGTTGCTTAATATAACTTTATATTTATGTGGAACAATTTTGCTGTTTACTACCCTGTTTACAACTTTGGATATTATCGCTAGAAGTACAGGAATGGGCAGTGTTTCTTGGACGGTTGAAGTCAGTGAAATCTTAATGTTATGGATAACATTTTTTTCAGCAGCATGGCTTTATTTTACTGATGGCCACATAAATTTTGAAATTGTTTATGAGCGATTGCCTATAAAAATTATGAAAATAGTAGACAAAATTGCCGATACTGTCTCTTTATTTACGGTGGCAATTTTTAGTTATTTTAGTTATATAAGGGTCATCGATATGATCAGACGGAACGTTGTATATCGAAGCATGCTAAGTATTCCAGGTTGGTTAATTTATGGACCCGTATTATTGGGTTGCATTTTGCTGCTTATTGCTTGTGCACTAAGGTTATTTATTCCTAGAAGTGAGGATGCATCCACTTCAAAATAGCTAGTTACATTCGTAAAAAATTACTTATGGAAAAGAATGTTCGCTCTAAAAAAATTACTGGTTGGGCAGGACACGCAACTAGAGAAATGGTTGATGAAAGGTATTCACATCTCAGGTTGGATATGTAAAAAGAAATAACCCAGATTATAGAACAAGATCTATTATCCGGGTTAAATTGCTAGAAAAATATTTATGTAAACCATCATTCTTTAAGAGAAGGTACCTCTTACAGAATGATACTTCTCGGAGCGAAAGCTCCGATTTTCTTGTCAAGCATTTTGATCCTCTTAGTAACAAAATGGTAATACATTTTTCCCTATTTTTACCAGCTTACAAGGTAGCTGTTTATGGTCATTTAGTGGCAGGGGAGACAGGACTTGAACCCGCAGCCTGCGGTTTTGGAGACCGCTGCTCTGCCAGTTGAGCTACTCCCCTGCGCGAGTATAATTTTAACTTAAAGGCTTCATTTTGTCAAGGCTTGCAATACAATAGCCTTTATAATAAAATAGTTATGCAACTGCAGCAGGTGCTAATTATGGGGAGGAAAGTGAAATGCTCGGGTTTATTGGTTGTGGTACTATGGGAAGTGCCATTTTAGAGGGAGTATTATCCAATAAGCTTCTTAGACCGGAAGAAGCGTTAATATATGATCTAGATCAGGAAAGAACAAAAGCGCTGGCTAATAAATTAAAAATAAGCGTAGCAACTGATCTGGAATCACTTTTTAGAAGTGCTGATACTGTTTTTCTTTGTGTCAAACCGCAGGATATGAAAAGTCTGCTGCTCACTATCAAAGATTACCTCACCTCAAAACATCTATTAGTATCTATAGCTGCAGGATTGACTATCGATTTCTTCGAAAAACACCTGGGCAAGCTCACCCTCCTTAAGATAATAAGAATAATGCCCAACACGCCTTGCCTGGTTGGTGAAGGCATGATTGTTATATGTAAAAACAAAAATGTTACCGGAGAAGAAGAGAAAAAAATAATAACGCTGATGAAATCCCTGGGAAAGGTTGTTGTACTAGAGGAAAAATTGTTCAGTGCCGCAACTGGATTGAGCGGAAGCGGACCTGCCTATATTTTTTTGATCATTGAAGCACTTGCCGACGGCGGTGTCGAAATGGGCCTCAGCAGGGAAATTGCTTTAACGCTTTCAGCGCAGACTGTGCTGGGCGCCGCAAAAATGTTTTTGCAGACCGGAGAACATCCTGCTGCCTTGAAAAATAAAGTTACATCACCGGGAGGGACTACAAGTGCAGGACTACTGGCTCTGGAAAAAGGGGCGGTTAGAGCTGCCTTGATAAATGCAGTAATAGAATCTGCCCAAAAAGCTGATATGCTGGGGAATTAGTATTTAAACTGGAAGGGGATATTTGTTGAAACGACCTCTTAATTTGGATTCTATTCAAAAAATAGTTATCAAAGTCGGTACCCGGTTATTAACTTATGAAACAGGAAAACTAAACCTGAATATTATTGAAAAATTGGCAAGGGAAATTGCCGATTTAAAGAATCAGGGAAAAGATGTTGTGCTGGTTTCATCTGGGGCGGTAGGAGGGGGGATCGGACGTCTCGGTCTAAAAAGAAAACCCGTTTCAATCCAAGAAAAACAAGCCGTTGCAGCTATTGGCCAGGGTTATTTAATCCATTTTTACGAAAAAATTTTTTCAGAGTATGGGCATATTGTAGCGCAGATTTTAATGACCAGGGAAGACCTGAATGATCGTAAACGTTATATTAACTCGAGAAATACTTTTTTACATCTTTTAAAATTTGGAGCTATCCCGATCGTTAATGAAAACGATACTATCTCTACTGAGGAAATCGAGTTTGGCGACAATGACAAGTTATCCGCCCTTGTCGCTACCCTTATAGATGCAGACTTGTTAATTATTTTAACGGATATAGATGCTCTTTTTACCGCTAATCCACGCCTTGTTCCTACTGCTTCTCGTATTTCCTTTGTTGATGTTATTGATAAAAAAATAAAAATGTTTGCTGGAAATACTGAGGATGAAATGGCAAAAGGAGGTATGATCACTAAGGTGGAGGCAGCAGAAATAGTTATGGCATCCGGCATTGACATGGTTATTGCTAACGGGCGCCATAAAAATATAATTAGAAGAATACTTAGCGGGGAAGATATTGGAACCTATTTTTGCTCCCAACAAAACCACCTGCGTAGCAGAAAACGGTGGATAGCCTTTGCACAGAAAGTTAAAGGAACCATCTATATCGATCAAGGTGCCGAACAAGCCTTAAAAAGGGAAGGGAAAAGCCTCTTACCAATAGGAATAACAAAAATCGAAGGTTTATTCTCCAAGGGGGAAACAGTGAGCATCCATGGTTCCAGCGGGAAAGAAATTGCCCGCGGGTTAGTCAATTATGATGCAGAAGATTTACAGCAAATTATTGGCATTAATTCCGCTGAAATTAATAAGATTCTAGGTTATTCAGGTGATGAGGAAGTAATCCACCGAGATAACTTAGTTCTTTGTTAAAAACATTTTATTAAAAATAAGTATCTAACATTTAACAAAGGAGGCAAACCTATAGGTTATTATGGACAGGCTTAAAAAATCATTAGAAAAAAATGAAATTATTATAGTCGATACGACATTAAGAGATGGAGAGCAGACAGCAGGGGTTGTCTTTTCTAACCAGGAGAAAATAAGGATAGCCAAAATGCTGGATGAAATTGGGGTACAACAGATAGAAGTTGGCGTCCCTGTAATGGGCGGCAATGAAAAGGCTGTCATTAAAAAAATTGCGGCCCAGGGGCTTGGCCTTAGCCTGATGGCATGGAACAGGGCCAATATTAACGATATTATTCAATCCCTCGATTGTGGAGTAGATGCGGTAGCTATATCCATATCCACCTCGGATATTCACATTAAGCATAAATTAAGAAGCACCAGAGAGCAAGTACTGAAAAATATGGTCAAAGCTACTGAATTTGCCAAAAAACATGGGGTTTATATATCTGTAAATGCCGAGGATTCTTCCAGAACAGATTTTGAATTTCTGGTTAAATTTGCCCTGGCGGCCAAAGAAGCCGGAGCAGACAGGCTGCGTTATTGCGATACAGTAGGAATATTAGAACCCTTTAAGACCTATGAGATTATCTCTAAGTTAATTGAAAGAACCGGCATGGACATTGAAATGCATACACACAACGATTTCGGCATGGCCACAGCCACCTCCCTGGCAGGCGTCCGTGCAGGAGCGCGCTTTGTAGGCGTAACTGTAAACGGCCTGGGTGAAAGAGCCGGAAATGCAGCTCTTGAAGAAGTTACCATGGCTTTAAAATATATACTCAATAAAGATCATAATATTAAAACACAAATGTTCAGGGAACTTTCCGAGTATGTGGCACGAGCTTCCGGAAGAATTTTGCCTCCAGGGAAGGCTATTGTAGGAGACAACATGTTTCGCCATGAATCTGGAATACACGCCGATGGCGTAATCAAATACCCTGGAACATATGAGGTTTTCAATCCTGAGGACGTAGGGCTGGAAAGACAAATTGTTATTGGAAAACACTCCGGTTCCAAGGCAATTATGCTTAAATTTAAAGAGTACGGTATCAGCCTTAATGAAGATGAGGCTACCGAGCTGCTGCCAATGGTTCGCCGGGCAACTGTTGAGATGAAAAGGCCGCTCTTTGATAAAGAACTCGTTTATATTTACGAGGATTATATGCACAAAAAATATGAAAAGGGTATAGAGTTTTCTTCAATGAGTACCGAGGAGCCAATATAAGTTCGTATTTAACAACCAACTCTGGGCAAACTTATTATAAGCAGATGCTTGTAAAAAAGGGGCAATGGTGCGAATTGGAGAAAAACGGACACCTCCTGAGGTTTCAGAAAATTATCAATACGCTCGTTAAACACGGTTTTGGCCAGTTAATTCACGATTTGGGCATTAAGGAGATTACCCGTTTCCTGCCACGGTCGCGCCATAAAGAACAAGCGGAAATCAAGGAAACATCTAAAGCGGTAAGGGCCAGAATGGTTTTAGAAGAGCTGGGCCCTACATTTATTAAATTTGGGCAACTTTTAAGTACACGTGTTGACATTTTGCCTCCCGACTATATAAAAGAGCTGCGCCGTCTACAAGATCAGGTTCCTCCTTTATTTTTTTCCCAAATTAAAGAAGTAATTGAAGGTGAGTTAAAACATCCTATCGGACTTCTTTTTGAAGAATTTGATGAGATTCCTTTGGCTGCCGCCTCTATAGGGCAGGCCCACAGGGCAGTGCTGCCCGGGGGAGAAAAAGTCGTTGTAAAGGTACAAAGGCCAAATATCCGTAAGATAATAGAGGTGGATCTGGCTATCTTAAGTGAGATAGCATTTTTAATAGATAAATATACAACAATTGGCAAGCTGTATAATTTTAAAAGCATTGTAGAGGAATTTAGAAATACAATATCTAACGAATTAAATTTTCAACTAGAAGGACGTAATGCGGAAAGGTTTAAAAAAAATTTTGCTCAGGATAGCAACATTCTTATCCCGGATATCTATTGGAATTATTCTACAAATAAAATTCTTACCCTTCAATATATCGAAGGGATTAAGTTGAACGATGAGGAAAGTCTGCAAAAGGAAAATATCTCTCGACGTAAAATTGTAGAACTTTTAACTAGGGCCTACTTTAAGCAAATATTATCAGATGGTTTTTTTCACGGTGATCCACACCCGGGAAATTTGGGAATAACCAAGGATCATAAATTATTTTTCCTTGATTTTGGTATTGCAGGATATTTAAATGAAGAACAACGGGAAATGCTCAGCAAGTTATTGCTGGGATTGCTTACCAGAAATCCGGAAAAAATATTGGACGCGATTACTAGTTTTAGCATAATACCCACAGAAGCAGACCATAAACAGCTGATTTGGGAATTGGAACGGCTTCAGGAAAAGTATTATGACGTTCCTTTTAATAAAATACATTTAGGGCAGGCCCTATATGATTTAATAGATATATCCTTTAAGCAAAAGATTAAACTCCCAAGCGATTTAACCCTTCTGGCCAAAACATTGTTTACTTTGGAAGGCCTCGTCTCTTGGTTAGAACCGAATTACAGCATGGCAGAACTGGTTAAACCAGTAAGTAAGGAGCTTTTAAAAAACCGCTTTTCGAAGAGCAATAAATTCACTTCAACTTTTTATGGTTGCATTAACCGTTATTTTAAATTGCTGGAGATTTTGCCTGAGCGTCTTATTTCAGTTTTAGAAAAAGGAGCTGAAGGAGATTTAACGCTGAGATTAGAACTCCTTGAAATGGAACGGTTAATAATTCGTCTTAACAGCATGGTAAACAGAATTTCTTTCAGCATCGTCCTGGCCAGTATAATAGTTGGCCTGTGCTTAATCGTACAACTGACAGAAGTAATACTGTTCAGCCGTTTTCTACTTGCTGAAGTAGGCCTGCTGTTAGCGGCTTTTATGGGCTTCTGGTGGCTATGGGCTATCTTGCGTTCAGGGAAGCTTTAAAAAAGGAGGGGATGGGTTGTCACCCTGGATTTTTTTTATGGTCATCACCTGGTTATTAATATTGCTTTTTTTGCGCTCTGAAATAAAAAGGTTGTGGAGTGTAGCAATTTGGGCTTTTTGGGTAGGGTATCTGCTAAATAACGCTTTTGTGCAAAATAACTTTTATCTGTTCAAAGAATCATATTATTTTCTAGGAGGTATTCCTATCGGTTATCTAATTGGCTTAGCCGGAACAGGTTTAATAATGATTCATTTCTTACCCGAAGAAAAAATATGGCAACTTCCCTATTTATTGCTTTTTGGTTTTATTTTTACGGGACTTGAGTATTTTGCGCAAGAACAAGGATTTCTTTCTTACCAAAACTGGTCTCTATATTATAGCTTTCTTTTTAAAGTCCTCTCTTTCATTTGCATAACATGGTTGAGCGGATTAACGGTTACGCGTCGGACCAAAAGTTATTACTTTAGATGAAAAGGATAACGGAGATTATCTTTATGAATACAGATTGGGAACTATTAACAATTATTACTGATCCAATTGTCGCTTCACTTATTAAAGGAAGACTGGAGGAGGAAAATATCCCCGTTATAGTAGATCAGGAGGCTGCAGGTAAAGTATACAGCTTTAATATCGGTCCTCTGGCTGAGATAAAAATATTCGTCCCTCGTTCAAAAATAAAGGAAGCTCGCAAGTTATTAAGTTGTGACAAAAAATCATAGCCGATTGGCATGATTTTTTTTCCTTATTGACAAAAAATATACAGCTAACTGTTGAAGGAAATCACACAATGATCAAGAACTTATATAGAACAATCTTTTTTATAGAAACTATATGTAGGAGGGAGTTAATTTTATGGCATTATCACGTTGCCCCAAGTGTGACAATGAAACCTTTGAAATGGTCGAAGTTGAACCAGGGAATTGGCGCTTCAAGATAATGTTTGCACAATGCACTGCTTGTGGTGCGGTTGTAGGCACGATGGATTATTTTAATTTAAGCACTTTAATACTTGAACTAAAAGATAAGCTGGACAATATTGAACTTAAATTAGAAGATATCGAATATGAAATAGGTGCATTGAGGAAAAAGCCAATAGCATAGGAATCATCTTCGTTTTAATTACATAAATCTACCATAATATATTTTATTTTGCCGTTTTTAAAACGGCATTTTTTTTGCCGGCGCAGGTGATCGCACCCGCATTACAAGCATTAATAATTTGTAAGATTTGTATTCTCGGTTCACATAAAGTATAATTTAATTATCTAAGTTAAGCTGATAGAATCAAAAGGAGATTAATACTCGTGAATGGGCAAGTACTAGGACCAAAAAGATACTATATATTGACTTATGGTTGTCAGATGAATGTCTACGATTCCGAAGTACTCTCCGGGTATCTTGAATCCATGGGGTATATTCCGGCCAACAGTGAAGAAGAGGCTGATGTATTCATTATCAACACCTGTGCTGTGAGGCAAAAGGCAGAGGAAAAAGTACTGAGCAAGCTCGGAAAATTACGTTCTTTTAAAAAAAGAAACCCCGAAATGCTACTGGTTCTATGGGGATGCATGATGCAACAAAAGGGAA